>CADBTK010000029.1 GCA_902797585.1 Erysipelothrix rhusiopathiae | reverse complement strand
TAAAGAGGTGCTAGTTGTCTAGAAAGTTGTGCTGGATAACTCTCTTCCTCCAAGCCAGCGGGTACTACAATCACAATCTCTGTATCTTTTTTATAGTTTTCTTTGGTGTATTGGATTAAAGCTTCCATTCCATTTTTTATATCTTGTGCATTTCCCGCCACATAACAATCGTTGGTTCCTAACATAAAGATGATGGCATCCATGTCAGGATAACGATCTAATGTATCAGGTAAATCGGTTAATCCATTAAAAGAATCGTCTCCCCATACATCCAAAGCGGTTGTTCGTCCATTTAATCCTGCATTGATTACTTTATAGTTTTCGCCTAACCTATTTTCTAATTGAGTGGTCCATAAGTCTTTTTTGGCATAACGAAATCCTTCGGGATCAAATCCCCAAGTGTTGGAATCGCCATAACATAAGATGCGTATTGGTTCGTTCATATCTTTCTTTTCCTTTATAGGAGTACATCCTACCAATAAAAGAAGAATTAAACATAATTTTTTTATCATAGGTTTAATGTATCTCCGCAATGTAAATATTCAATTTGATCATTCATTATTTCTTTCATCCATTGATAGGCTTCCAGTCCAGTACAATGGCAAGTATAGAATTGAATGGATGTTGATTGTAGTCGTTTGGCTAATTCTTGAATCTCTAGTTTATCCAAATCGGTATATCCATCTGGTTTCATAGTATGAAATCCACTAATCACAATATGTGGGTCTTTATGATATAAGTGATGATATCGTTCTAAAATATTATCCATTCCATGATGCGCACATCCGCTAAATAGTATATCTTTTCCATTTTCATGAATCACAAGACATTGTTCATGTGAGAAAGTATCTTGAATAAATCCAGAATCCGTTTTTTCTTTTAAATCCAAGTTTGTCGAAAATAAAGGGTAATGAAGAGAAATATTTGAAAAAAGTTCTAACTCTTTATCAATAGAGTAGGCCTCTTCTGTCCAAGTGATGGGCATAGTAGGCTCTAGTTTTGGTAAACCTATATAATGTTTTTCTCCATTATGAATAGAATAATACTCACCTACAGAAAGTTTAGGCAGATACCATTTGGCATCTTTATTAATAGAGAAGAAAGTGGGTAAACCACCACCATGGTCATAATGTCCGTGAGATAAAATAACAGTATCTACTTTCTTTAAATCTATACCCAGTGTTTCTGCATTTTCTTTTAATAATGAATTAGGGCCAGTATCCATTAATAAAGTGTGATGATTTGTCTCAATATAAAAAGATAAACCGTGTTTACTTGCACAACCACAACTTCCTTCTGTGTTTTCTATTAAAGTAATGATTTTCATATCTTTATTATAAACAATTAATTCATACAGAGAGAAAGAAACCTAAAAGATAAAAGTGTTGTAGCTTCAAAAGTACTTGAAACAACGATTATAGACTGTTATAATCGACTTGCACTTACTTTAATCTCGCATGTAGATTAAGGCGGAAGGAGGATATGAAATGAAAAAGGACTTACATCCAAACTACCACAAAGTTAAATGTGTATGTACTTCTTGTGGAAACGAATTCGAAACAGGATCAACAATTAATGGAGATGAATTACGTGTAGATACTTGCAGTAACTGTCACCCATTCTATACTGGTCGTCAACGTTTCGCAGCTGCGCAAGGACGTATTGAAAAATTTAACAAAAAATATGGTTTAAAATAAAACATATAAAATTGGACATCTTCGGATGTCCTTTTTTCTTTTCTTATCGTATTAGAATATATGAAATGTTTGCGATGTGGAAATGAACGATATTTTTTTAAAGATCATGGGTCTTGGTATTGCCAGAAGTGTGTCTCTTATGGTCGCTTGGATGTGGGATTGTTTCCTGAAAAACCTATCTTATCTAAACAAATAATTCAGATTAAACCAAAACTAAAATATCCATTGACCCAACGTCAAATCCTAGTTTCCCAACAAATCATCCATTATTTGAAACAAGGGATGGATGTCTTTTTGTATGCAGCCACTGGAGCAGGAAAAACCGAATGTACACTGGGAGCAATTGTTGAATATTTATCGCAAGGAAAGAAAGTGGGGTTTGCGATTAGTAGACGACAAGTGGTCTTAGAAATTGCCGATCGTCTTCAAACGTTTTTTCCAACCTTACATGTAGTACCAGTTGCACAAGG
>CADBTK010000028.1 GCA_902797585.1 Erysipelothrix rhusiopathiae | reverse complement strand
GATTAGTAGACGACAAGTGGTCTTAGAAATTGCCGATCGTCTTCAAACGTTTTTTCCAACCTTACATGTAGTACCAGTTGCACAAGGATATACCAACCAAACCGATGGAGATTTAATTGTATGCACGATGCATCAACTTTATCGTTATCCTTTTTCTTTTGATTTATTGATTATGGATGAAATTGATGCTTTTCCTTATGCAGGGGATGAATGTTTACACTGTATTGCCAATCAATCGTGTGTGGGTCAAAAGTTATGTTTAAGTGCAACGCCTGATCAAGAAAACATGGATTTAATAGAACAAGGGAAGATGAAAATGGTTTCTTTGTTTGAAAGACCACATAAACACTTATTGCCAGTGCCGGAAGTCTATAAAGGTCCCATTTTATTTCAAGTATATTGGTTAATTCATTTTTGTTCTTTATTTATAAAGGAGGAAAAACAAATATTACTCTTTGTTCCCACCAAACAAGCCGCGCAAACAATGGGGTCAATCTTTTCTTTATTTACTAAAGTTTGTGTCGTACATTCTCAAGTAAAGAATCGAGATGAAATCATTGCTCATTTTCGAAATAAAGAAATGAATATTTGTATCACAACAACATTATTAGAAAGAGGAATTACATTGCCTAGTGTGCAAGTTATTGTTTGGAATGGAGAACATGAAGTCTTTACTGCTGCTAGTCTTGTTCAAATCTTTGGTCGAGTGGGGCGCTCTTTTACCGATCCAGAAGGAAGGGGAATTTATTTATGTCAAAAGAAAAGTTTGGCCATTGGACAATGCATCTCTTTGATTCAGACGATGAACCAATCTGTCCAGTGTGTTTAAATACTCTATCCTTTGATCAACAATTGTCCTCTTTCTCTCTTTGTTCAAAGTGTCTATCTGAATTAAAGGTGGTCAAAGAAAAATTTAAAGTAGATGGTAGAGATTGGTATGTATTATATGAATACAATGAGTTTATAGAGAGGTTATTTTTTCGTTTTAAAGAACAAAGAGATATAGCATTAGCTCCTATTTTTATTCAAGGCCATCAAGAATGGATTGCCGCTATTTTAAAAGGAAAGACATGTTGTGTGGTGCCAAGTGGGCAAATACAACGACAGAAAAGGGGTTTTGAACCTTTGTTAGAAATCTTTTTATCGATGAATGTTATTCTATATTCTCCTTTTTATAAACAAAAAGAACATAAACAATCTTCTTTAAATCCAAGTCAAAGAAAAGAAATCTCTTCGATTTTGCAACCCAAAAAGATCTATCCAAAACTAGAAGGGGATATCTTATGGATGGATGATGTATGCACAACAGGAGCTACTTTGAACAAATGTGTAGAATGGAAAAAGTGTACAAGTGTATTGGTTCTAGCCGCTCATCCAAAATGGATTGAGCAACAGAGAGAAAAACGGTTGTTGAAAAAGGGGAGTTTTTGGTAAAATACAAGACGTAAAGGGGCGAGAACGATGACTGATAGAAATCAAAGAGAATTGGATGAATTATCAGATTTAATCGATTCTATTGAAAATGACGATACGATGAAAAGGAAAATGGATGCCTTTTCTCAACGCAAACAAAGAAAACGTCGTTTACAAAAATTGGAAAACGATCAACATACAACACAAATACCAACATTGAATCAAGAACCAATCGAACAAACGGTTCAACAACCAATAACGTCTGCACCAAGTAGTGATGCCGGACAAACAGTTGTGATTCCTACCCCTGCTAGTAGTGCGCCTCAAACGGATGCTTCAAAGACAACTGTCTTTAAGCCAGGAGCCGTATCGGCAGATCAACAAGGAGTGAACAACCAAACGGTTGTGATCAATGATAAAAAGATTCAATCGATTATTGATCAAACATCCACACAGACAAATAGTCGACCAATACCACAGAAGAAAGAAAGATCTACGATGCCAATTGTGGTAGCCTTATTAGCAATCTTTGCGACATTGATGTTGGGGTTTGGAATCTATACTATGGTGACAGGCAATTCGCCATTCATTAACAACCAAGATGTCAGCGAAGCAAGCCAAGAAGAATTTGATGAATTATTGGCATGGGCAGAATCGTATAGTACTTTAAGTGAATCGGAAAAGAAAAATATTGTGGAATATGAATCCATATACAATAAACTATCGGATCAACAAAAAGCACAGATTGATGCGATTTTAAAAGAGAAGAGCGGAAAAACGTTTAATCAATTATTAGCGAGTGCACAATCCAATAAAAAAGTAGATTCCAAAAATGATGATGTAAAGAAAGCAGAACAAAAAGCTGAATTGCGTGAACAAATTGCGGATTTACAAAATCAATTGGCAGTGGCACAAACGACATTGCAAACAACCACTGATAGTTTGACAACGACAGAAACAGAAATGAGCACATTGCAAGGAGAAATTGATGCAGCCAATGCAGAGATAAATGCAGCTCAACTAGCGATGGCAGCAGCACAAGAAAAAATGGTTGCCGATCCTGAAGATGATGATGCGCAAGAGGAATATGAAAAAGCAGCAGCAGCTTATCAAAAAGCAAGTCAAGTGGATATAGCTAGCATGCAAGCAAAATATAATGAATTGGATTCAACATATGCGCAATTGTCTGCTCAACAACAATCTCAACAAGCAACAGTGGATTCATTAAACGCACAAATTTCCACTTTACAAACCGAATTATCACAAGTTTAAACAAGGCTTTTATGGCCTTGTTTTACTTTGGAAAAATAAGACAAATTTGGGTATCTTTGATGTAAAATTTTTGTTAAAATATATGAAGTGAAAGAGTGGTGTCTTTGATGAGAAATGCGATTATACTAGCAGCGGGAAAAGGAACTCGTATGAAATCCGACCGCAGCAAAGTCATGCATACAATTATAGATCGGCCAATGTTAGCCTATATTATTGATGCATGTCGAGCTGTAAATGTAGAAAGAATTGTTGTTGTGGTGGGATATCAAGCCGAGTCGATTAAAGAGGCTTTCACCGATGTGGAATTTGCACTTCAAGAACCACAATTGGGAACTGGACATGCGGTTATGCAATGTAGCCAATTGGCAGATGCGCAAGGAGATACTCTGATTATCAATGGAGATGGGCCTTGTATCCAACCAGAGACTTTGGAAAAATTATTCCAAGCCAATCAAAATGCTTCAATGACTGTATTAAGTGCACAATTGGATGATGGAAAACATTATGGTCGTATTGTGCGTGATGATAATGGACATGTAACAGGAATTGTTGAGGCAAAAGATTGTACAAAAGAACAATTAGAAATTACTGAAATCAATGCAGGTATGTATTGTTTTAAAAACCAAGATTTATTTCAAAACTTGGATAAACTACAAACCAATAATGCACAAAATGAATACTATTTAACGGATATGGTATCCATTCTGTGCCAACAAGGAAAAGATGTGAATGCCATGATTATTGAGGACCGTGATGAAGCTATGGGAATCAATGACATGAAAGAATTATATAAAGCGTATGAATGGATGAAAGACAAGATTAATACGTCTTGGATGGAAAATGGGGTTCAAATTGTGGATCCAAGTCGAACCGTCATAGGAAAAGACGTTCAAATCGAAAAAGGTGTAATCATCCATCCGAATGTGGAAATCCTAGGAAAGACAATCATTAAACAAGGAGCTGAAATCTTACCAGGGTCGTATTTGGATAATGCGATTATTGGACAAGATGTGATTATTGACTCCAGTCGTATTACCGATTCTTCCGTAGGAAAAGCAACGACGATTGGACCAATGTCGCATTTACGAAATAATACTAATATTGGAGAAAATTGTCGTATTGGAAACTTTGTCGAATTTAAGAATTCAAATTTTGGCAATGGATCAAAATGTGCGCACTTGACCTATGTAGGAGATAGTGATGTTGGAAAAAATGTAAACTTCGGTTGTGGAGTTGTGACTGTCAATTATGATGGAAAGAACAAATTCAGAACAACAATTAAAGACGGAGCCTTTATTGGTTCAAATGTAAACTTAATTGCTCCTGTTACAGTAGGAACCAATGCCTTATTGGCAGCAGGAAGTACAATTACTTCCGATGTTGACGATGGAGACATGGGAATTGCCAGAAGTAGACAAAGTAATAAATCCGGATTTGGAAATCAATACAAGAATAAGTAGGAGAGGAAACATTCATGGAAAACACAACGGTATTCGCTTTATCATCAAGCATAGGACTTGCGAAAGATATTTGTAAAAGATTGGATATGGAACTAGGGAAAATCTCTATTAACCATTTTGCGGATGGAGAAATCTTAGTTACTCCGGAAGAAAGTGTCCGGGGAAAACATGTGTACTTTATTCAAAGTACGGATAGTCCAGTTAATGATAATTTAATGGAATTATTGATTGCTATTGATGCATGTAAACGAGGAAGTGCGAAAGAAATTAATGTCGTATTGCCATATTATGGATATGCACGACAAGATCGAAAAGCAAAACCTCGTCAACCGATTACTTCAAAATTAGTCGCAAAACTATTGGAAGCATCGGGAGCAGACCGTGTGGTAACTATTGACTTACACGCGACTCAGATTCAAGGATTCTTTGAAATCCCTGCTGATGACATTGCGGCTAATGGATTGATTGGTCAATATTTCTTAGAAAAAGAAAAAGACGATTTGGAAAACGTCGTTGTTGTGTCACCAGACCATGGTGGAGCTGTTCGTGCTCGTAAATTGGCAGAACATTTACATGCGCCAATTGCGATTATTGACAAACGTCGTCCAAAACCAAATGTAGCCGTTGCGATGAACTTAATCGGGGATGTTGATGGAAAGACAGCCATCATTATCGATGACATGGTTGATACAGCCGGAACACTAGCAAGTGGTATCCAAATGTTGAAAGACCATGGAGCTAAAAAAGTATATGCGACTTGTACGCATGGAATCCTTTCTGGGCCTGCGATTGAGCGTTTAAAAGAAGTGGATATCGAAGAGTTCGTATGTACCAACACCATTGATCAAACAGAACACCAAAAAGCATTACCAAATATGAAAGTTATTTCTGTAGCACCATTGATTGCCAGTTTAATTGAAGCAGTTGAAACAAACTCTTCATTGTCTGCAGCTATGAAAGAAGCATTTGGTCGTGACTAAAACGTTGATGATTTGTTATCCCAAATGTTCGACTTGTAAAAAATGTGAACAAGTTTTAAAAGATTTGGGAATCGAATATGAATACCGCAACATCAAAGAAGACAATCCAACAAAAGAAGAATTACAAAGTTGGTTGGATAAAGGTGTTGAATTGAAACAACTCTTTAATACCAGTGGAATGTTATATCGAGAATTGAATGTGAAAGAACGTAGAAAAACAGATAGTGAAGATCAATTATTAGATTTACTTGCCAGTGATGGAATGTTAGTAAAGCGTCCGATTGTCATTCAAGGAGATACGATTCTTATTGGAAACAAAAGTAAAGAATATGAAGAAAAGTTGAAATAGCGGCAATTGTCGCTATTTTTCTTTTGAATCCGGCTGCATTTTCGACCGTAAAAAAATACAGTTGAAATTACGGTTGAAACTGTTTACTATAGGGTAGTAGATAAGAGGGATGAATGGAGGATTATTATGAAAGAAAATCGAACATTAGAATTTAAAGAAAAAATCACAAATTCATTTCTAAAAACAGTCAGTGCTTTTGCCAATTATGAAGGCGGTGATATCATCTTTGGAATGGATGATGCAGGTCGGATTGTAGGCTTAGATAATGTAGAAGAATTTTGTTTAACGATTGAAAACAAAATCAATGATAATGTAAAACCACAGCCCAATTACTCCTTATCCATTACGGATGCAGGAAAAACGATTACTCTACACGTAAATCCAAGTTCAAATAAACCGTATTTTTATCATTCAAAGGCATATAAAAGAAATGATACATCAACGATTGAAGTGGATAAATTTGAGTTAAAAAGATTAATTCTTGCCGGAGAAGATAAAAGCTATGAAGAGCTACCTTCTTCTGATCAAGATTTAAGTTTTACCTATTTAGAAAAAGAATTAAAAAGAAAAATAGGAATTTCAGTTATGAGTATGGATGTTTTAAAAACGCTTGAGTTATATTCGGATCGTGAAGGATATAATAATGCAGCAGCTATCTTAGCCGATACCAATGATTGTTATGGAATTGATATTGTGCGTTTTGGAGAAACAATTAGCGTATTTAAAAAAAGACTCACATTAGAGCATCAATCGATTTTAAAAAGCTATGAAGAAGCTGTATCGATGTATAGAGATTATTATCAGTATGAAATTGTGGAAGGGATATACAGAAAAACAGTTGAAATGATTCCAGAAGAAGCTTTTCGTGAAGCACTGGCCAATGCGATTGTGCATAGAGAATGGGATGTCCATGCACATATAAGCATATCTATGTTTGATGATAAAGTAGAAATTGTTTCCGTAGGAGGACTTCCAAACGGAGTGGATGAAGATAAATACTTAGATGGTCAATTGTCAGTACTAAGAAATCCTATACTTGCGAATGTCTTTCATAGATTAGATTTAATTGAAAAGTTTGGAACAGGAATACGACGAATTAAAGAAGCGTATCATGATAGTAGTACGAAACCAAAATTTAAAATTTTTGAAAATTCGATTACAGTGATACTTCCATGTTTAAGTGATGAATTAGATTTATCTAAGGATGAGATGATTGTATATGAAACACTGAGTCAAAGTATTAAGAAATCGATTAGTGAAATCATGAAAGAAAAAGATATTGTCTTTGGAAAGAGTAAAGTAAAAGAAATATTAAAATCAATGGCTGAAAAAGGAGTTGTATGTATAGAAGGAGAAGGAAGAGGTACTAAATATCGGCGGCGGAAGTAAAAGAATCGTAAATTGCGACGATCTAGTTGCTTTTTATCCGAGATAATTACATTTATATATGCTTTAAATAAAGTTGTTTTATACAATACTTTAGTTTTCACGAAGTTAAGACTTTAGGATTTACAATATAAAAACTTTAGATTTTACACACTATTGACTTTAGATTTTACATATATTATGCTTTAGATAATACAAGGAGGCCAAATTATGATACAAAGAAAATCGAAAGAGGCCTTGTTAAGAGTGGCTGGTCAATTTCCTGTAGTTGGAGTAACAGGGCCAAGGCAAAGTGGCAAAAGTACATTGGTACAAAGTGTTTTTTCAGATAAGCGATATATTACTTTTGACGATACAAATATGAGAACTTTGGCTCAATCAAATCCCAAGGATTTTTTGGATGCTTTTCCAGATGGTGTGATTATTGATGAAGCGCAAAAAGTGCCAGAAATATTTAATGCTCTAAAAGTAAAGGTGGATTCTAAAAAAACAAAACCAGGAACATATATCCTAACTGGTTCCAGTCAATTTAAACTAAAAAAGAATATGAAAGATTCTCTTTCAGGAAGAGCCTTTTTCCTAGAGTTATTACCATTTTCTATTGATGAGTTACAAAACGATGGATTTGGAGTCAATGATCCATATGAACTTATTTTTAAAGGTCAATATCCACCTTTATATGATGAAGAACGAAATTTTATTCTAGAAGATTGGTTTGAAGCATATCTTGATACTTATATTGGACGAGATGTGGAAGAATTTATCAATCCATCCAATGTTTCTATATTTAAGAAGTTTGTTCAAATCTGTGCGATTCATAGTGGACAAATGCTTTCTATGGATAGTATTGCTAGAGCGGTTGGAGTATCCGCTCCAACTATAAAAAGCTGGTTATCGATTTTAGAACAATCGTATATTATTCATTTATTAGAACCGGCTAGTAATAGCTTAACTAAGTCTTTAGTTAAATCACCAAAGTTATACTTTGTGGATACAGGGTTGCTTTGTTATCTTTTAAGAATTAATAGTAAAGAAGAATTGTTATTACACGAAATGAAGGGGGCTATTGTTGAAACATTTGCGGTTGCAGAAATGTTAAAAAATAGAACTAATATTGGAAGAAAGGGGAACCTTACCTATTTTAGGGATCGAACCGGATTTGAAGTGGATACCATCGCTGATTGGAGACATACTTTTGCTATTGAAATTAAAAGTACAACACAAACTGATACAAAGGCATCTAAAAATCTGAAGAAATATTTAGAGTTAACATCGGATGAGAAAATACAAGCGGCTATTTTCTATTTAGGAAACGATACGATAAAAATAGATAATATTGAGTATGTCAGTTTTAAAGATTGGGGAAAATATTCTTCACAATAAATAAGGAACGCTTTGATGCGTTCCTTTTGTGTCATTTATTAAATAAAGATAAGAAATTATCTTTGATTTGAAGAGCGATACTAGATACATCTTGTTCTTTAATCTCGGCTATCTTTTTCGTTACATATTCGACATACATCGGTTCGTTTTGTTTACCACGATAAGGAACCGGCGTTAGATACGGACTATCGGTTTCTGTTAATAAGTGATCAATAGGACATGCTTTGACAACATCGGGTGCGTGTTTGGCATTTTTGAAAGTTAGAGGCCCAGCTAAAGAGATATAGTATCCTTGTTTGATACATTCCTTCATTGTTTCAACTGATCCTGAAAAACAATGCATAATGACTTTTGTTTGTGCATGCTCTTTTAAGATATCTAGGGTATCTTTTGTGGCTTCACGCATATGAATCGCTATAGGTAAATTGGCTTTATTGGCCATGTGGATTTGACGAATAAAGGCTTCTTTTTGTTCGTTGATAAATGAAGTATCCCAATAATAGTCCAATCCAATTTCTCCTAAACAATCAATCTCTTTTTTATTAATGGCTTCTTGTAGAATTTGATACTCTTTTTCGCTAATATCTTTAACATCTCCAGGATACCAACCAAAGGCAATTTTAAATTTGTTTGGATATTGTTCTTTGATGGATTTGGCGCGAATAAATTCTTCTTCATTGGT
>CADBTK010000027.1 GCA_902797585.1 Erysipelothrix rhusiopathiae | reverse complement strand
TATCAAGCTGGCAATGTCAAAGAAGTACAAAAGGTAATTGTACAAGATGGGACAAAACCGAAACTAGAGCGAAAAGAAGATCCTACTTATAAAATTGTTATGACAGCGGTTGATAATTATGATGGAGATTTGACTTCAAAGATTCAAACAGATGTCAAAGATGGAAAAATCATATACACGGTTCAAGATTCCAGTGGAAATATTGCCACAGAAACAAGAGAAATTAAGGTACAAGATTCGGATAAAAAAGACTTTGAAGAAACGAATAAAACAATCTATTTGACCTTTGATGATGGTCCTAGTGAATATACGGATAAGCTATTAGATACTTTAAACAAATATAATGCCAAAGCAACCTTCTTTACCACTTCGGCTCATCCAGACAAAGTGGAGTGTATGAAAAAGGCAGCTGAAAATGGACATACAGTCGCAATACATACCACTACGCATAACTATGAACAAATCTATAGTAGCGAACAAGCTTTTTGGTCAGATCATGATAATCAAAATAAAGTGATTGTGCAAACAACCGGAAAAGCTTCCACTATGTTTCGTTTTCCTGGAGGAAGTTCTAATACCATATCTCAAAACTATTCCCAAGGAATTATGACTCGTTTAATCCAACAAGCCAATGAACGACATCTACAATTCTATGATTGGAATGTATCGAGTGGGGATGCAGGATCAGCAACGACTAGTGATGCGGTATTTCAAAATGTTGTTGTCGGAATTCAAGCGGCCAGCGAAAAGAATCAACCTTCCGTTGTTTTACAGCACGACACGAAAGAATATTCGGTGGATGCGGTTGAACGAATCTTGTTGTGGGGATTGGAAAATGGATATGAATTCCAAGCCTTACATCCAGATAGTTTTGCCCCACACCATTCAGTAAATAACTAATTGAGGATAGATATATGAGTAAACCAGTGTTGAATTATTACATTTCAAAAAAGACAATGAGTGTTCATGGCGATATGAAGCTAACCGATTCTAAAGGCAAGATGATGTATCTTGCCCGTGGAAAAATGTTGTCGGTAACAGATAAAGTGGAAGTGGTCAATGGCCAAGGAGATAAGATTGGTACAATCGTGAAAAAGCCTATCTCTGTCCATAATCGTCATACAGTAACATTAAAAGATGGAACAAAGTTTGATGTGACAAATCAATGGATGCACGTTATTCAAGATGTGTTTAGTATTGAAGAATTGGGATGGAAGATTAAAGGAGATATCTTAGGACTTTCTTTTGATATCTATGACCAAGAAAAAAGAATGATTGCCCATATGGGAGTACGTGCGCTATCTTTGCATGACAAACATTCATTAGACATTTATCAAAAAGACCAAGAAGAAAAAGTAGTTGGTGTTATCTTTGCGTTATTGCACATGATGGCAGATAGAGAGAAAAAATAAAAAAATAGGAGAACGGCAAATCTTTCTCCTTTGTTCATATTCAGGTTATATGGTGGAGCCAAGGGGGCTCGAACCCCTGACCTCTACGCTGCCAGCGTAGCGCTCTCCCGGCTGAGCTATGGCCCCGTCTATGTATATTATACATAATGGGAAGAATTTTTGAGTATGTTATACTTTAAGTGCTTAAGGAATACAATTTTGAACAAGAACAAGGCAAGATTAGAACAAAGTTTAATTAAAATGTTGTTGGCAATGACGTTGTCATTTTCCAGCGGTTTTTCATATGCCATTCCAACTTATGCTGAGGAAACGGATCAACCCGTAAGTGAAGATACAACGCAATCTGCTGAAGAAGTTTTACAAGTGCAAGAAGAATGGAGTATTGGTCAAGAAAGTGACCAATCTATTCATTTTGAAATAACAAATAGTACAGGATATGCGATTTCTTCTATCTATATTTATCCAGATGAATATCAAGGACAAACAGAAAATTTAATTCCAGAAGGGAATGTATTTTCTATAGACGAAGTAAAACCGTTGTTCTATACGCCTAGTGAAACAGAGAGTGTAGATACAACTTATACTTTCGTTGCCAATTTGGATGGAAAAGGGGAATACAAAGAAGAGAATCTTTCTCTTTCTGATATCCAAGAAAAAGCTACATTATTGTTATCGGAAGATTCTTTGTATTTTGAATATATATCTTCTTCTAGTGGACAATCCGTTTCGACATTAGAAACACCAGAAGAATTACCAAGTGAAGCCAAACCAGAACAGAATGAAGAAATTATAGAAGAAGTTGAAAAAGAAGAAGATATTGAAGAAACAATCGTAGAAGAAGAAAAAGACGAAGAGAAACAAGAAGATAAAAAGAAAGATGAAGATAAAGACAAAGTCTATCCAGAAATAG
>CADBTK010000026.1 GCA_902797585.1 Erysipelothrix rhusiopathiae | reverse complement strand
GTGGAAGGAAAAGATTATTACTTTGTTGATAAGAGTGATTTTAATACGGATGACTATATTGAATATAGTGAATATGCAGGTATTTTGCATGGATTAAAAAAGGAAGAAGTGCAAATGAAACTTTCCCAATATCAAGAACTATGTGTAGTCTTAGATTTAAATGGTGTACAAGCATTAAAAAAACTATATCCAAAACAAGTTGTTTCTATTGCCTTAGTTATTGATATAGATACTTCTATTGATCGCATGAAAAAAAGAGGGGATAGTCAAGAATCAATAAAAAGACGAATTGAAAACTATTATGAAAGAAAAGAATATTTATTAAAGAAGCATTGTGATTATTGGATTGATGCTAACCAAGAGATTAATGATGTTTTTCAATCGTTCAATCATATTCGAAACCTCTGTCAAGCCAAGGGAAATAGTGTATAATAGTATCGTTTAGGAGTTGGTGAAGTTATGTTTTTAAAGCGAATTGAACTGCAAGGATTTAAAAGCTTTGCGGATAAAACAATTATTCAATTTGATCACGATATAACAGGGATTGTTGGTCCTAATGGATGTGGAAAAAGTAATGTCAACGATGCCATTCGTTGGGTATTAGGAGAACAAAGTGTAAAATCCCTTCGTTCAGGGACAAGTATGTCCGATATAATTTTTTCTGGAAGTGAATATAGACGACCTGTCAACATTGCCAAGGTTACCTTGGTTTTTGATAATGCCAATAAAGTCTTTGATTCTGAATTTGAAGAAATTGAAATTACTCGTCAACTTCAACGTTCTACCAACGAAGCAAGTTACTTCATCAATAAAACTCCATGCCGATTAAAAGATATTAATGATTTAGTGATGGATACTGGTTTAGGAAGAGATTCTTTGAGTATTATTACCCAAGGGAATATCTCCTCTTTTGCTGATGCGAAACCAGAAGAAAGACGTTCTTTATTTGAAGAAGCAGCAGGAGTGGCTAAATATAAAAAGCGTAAACAAATCTCTTTGCGTAAATTGGAACAAACCCAAGCAAACTTAGATCGTCTACAAGATATTTTAGATGAATTAAAGCGTCAATTAGGACCATTAGAAAGACAAGCCAAAAAGGCGAAAGAATATATTGGTTTAAAAGATGAATTATCTAAAATTGAAATTAGTGTTTTGGTAGAAGAGATTGATACTTATAATGAACAAATCAATCAAATTCAAAAAGATTTAATAATCAAACAATCCGATCAATTGACACAAGAAAAACAAGTGGATCAATTGGATGAACAAGTGGTTGTATTGCGTAAAGAAATGTATGAAATGGATGCCAAGATTAATGATTTACAAGGGCAATATACACGCGCTATGACTGATTCTTATCAATTGGAAAAACGTAAGATTGAAATTGATGAAAAGCGTAAATATGCATTAAGCCAAGCAGGAAAACAAGAGCGACGAGAACAATTGGTGCAATTACTTCAAGATGCCCAATATGAATTTGAAGATCGTAAATCACGTTTGGAATTGATGCAAACAGAATCAAAATTACATCAATCCAACTTAGATAAGATAAACCAAGAGTTAAGTCAACTTTCGCATAAATTGACTCAAGAACAAGCATCTTATCAACGATTGTCGAATCGTAAACACGTATTGGAAAATATGATCCGTCAACCATTCCAAAATCAAGCAGGAGTTCGCTCCATTATGGAAGCTAAACAATCGCTTCATGGAATTGAAGGAGTTGTCAGTGAATTATTAGTAGCGGATAAAGATAAAGCCCAAGCTATTCAAGCAGCGCTTGGTGGAAGTATGTATCAAATTGTAACAGCCAATGAAGAAAGTGCTCGTTATGCGATTGGCTTTTTAAAGAAAAACCAAAGTGGTCGTGCAACATTCTTACCAATGACAGTATGTAAACCACGTTTTGCTTCTAATCAACAAGTCTTTGTAGCTGAGCAATCCAAAGGATATATTGGATTGGCTAGTGAATGTGTCACTTGTCATGAGAAATATAATGATGTCCGTGATCGATTATTAGGAAATGTAATAGTGGTAGATACATTAGAAAATGCCAACGAATGTGCTAAACGTTTAGAACATCGTTTAAAAATCGTGACCTTGGATGGAGACATCGTTCATACCGGTGGTAGTATGACCGGAGGACGAGGGAAAAACCAAAGTTCACCCGTTACGATGCGTCAAGAATTAGAAACGATCACAGAACAATTAACCAGCCAACAAAGTGTTGTTTCTGATTTGGAAAACCGTGTACGTCAATTACAACGCGATGCACAACAAGAAAATGATACTTGTGTGCGTTATCAAGTCAATTTAGCAAAATTAGAAAACGTATACGAAGTGAAAAAAGAAAAATACGAAAGTTATCGAGCAGAATATCAAGAAATTTCTCCAGATGATATTGATTCGATTGAGAGCAGTCAAGATGAAATTGTCGTTGCGATGAGTAAGATGCATGCCAAAATCGATGATTTGACATCCAACTTACAAACAATGCGCCAACAGCGTTTTGATACAGGGGAAAAAGTTGAACAATTGGAAAACCAAATGCGTACGATGCGTAGAGATTTGAATTCTTTACAACAAGATATTCATAACTTGGATGTAGCGCAAACCAAATATAAAACGCAATTGGATAATGCCTTAATGCGTTTGAACTCCGATTACCAAATGACATATGAATATGCTTCTACGCAAAAAGAAGAAATTGATATTAAAAAATCTCGTGATCAAGTAAACTTATTGCGCCAACAAATTGCTTCTTTAGGAAATGTGAACTTGGATGCACCGGAACAATTTGATGAATTGAATGAACGTTATTCTTTCTTAATTCACCAAAAAGAAGATTTAGAAAAAGCCAGTGCTCAAATCCTAGATGCGATTGATGAAATGGACGAAACCATGAAAGTTCAATTCACAGATATGTTCAATAAAATTAATAAAGAATTGAACCAAGTCTTCCAATCGATGTTTGGAGGGGGACGAGCGAAACTATCTATGGTAGATCCTGATGATGTATTAAATACAGGGATTGATATTGACGTTCAGCCTCCAGGTAAAATGGTTAAAAACATTCAAACATTCTCTGGTGGAGAAAAAGCTTTGATTGCCATCAGTGTCTTATTTGCGATACTACAAGCTAGAACAATGCCGCTATGTATCTTTGATGAGGTAGAAGCTGCATTAGACCAAGCCAATGTAGAACGTTTTGCACGATACATTGGAAACTTCCGTGGGCAATCTCAATTTATTGTTGTGACACACCGTCCAGGAACAATGGAAAAATGCGATACGTTGTATGGAGTTACGATGCAACAAGATGGTGTTAGCCAATTGTTGAAAGTGGAATTAAAAGATGCTGTAAGTTACACAGAAAAGGAGGTCTCTAACTAATGGCTTTATTTAAAAAAGTAAATGAGAACTTCTCAAAGAATAAAGATAAAGATATTTACTTATCTGGATTAGATAAATCACGTCGTAGTTTTGGAGATCGCATTCGTGCTTTATCCAATTCTTACCGCGGAATTGATGAAGAATTGCTAGAAGAAATAATGGTCATACTTTTAGAAAGCGATGTAGGAATTCATACAGCGCAAAAGATTGTAGATGCTTTTGAAGCCAATGGAAAAGAATTAAAAAATTATGATTCTATGGAAGATTACTTCATTTCCATTTTGTATGATTTCTATGACGAAGAAAAAGATAATTATATTCAATATAACATTGATGGACCAACGGTTTTTCTAATGGTTGGAGTCAATGGCTCAGGGAAAACTACGACTACCGCAAAGCTAATTGATTTCTATCAAAAGTTAGATGTCAAAGTAGCGGTTGCTGCAGCCGATACATTCCGTGCAGGAGCTGTTGATCAAATTGAACAATGGGCTAATCGATTGAATTGTCCATGTATTAAAGGGCAACCAAATCAAGACCCTGCCAGTGTCTTAGTCGATGCCTGTCGATATGCCAAAGAAAATGAAATTGAAATCTTAATTTGTGATACGGCCGGTCGTCTTCAAAATAAAACCAACTTAATGAAAGAGTTAGAAAAGATGACACGTGTTGTAGGAAGAGAAATTGAAGGAGCTCCACATGAAGTGTGGTTGGTCCTAGATGCTACAACTGGACAAAATGGATTAAGCCAAGCGCAAGTCTTTATGGAAGCTACCAATGTTTCAGGAATCATTTTAACGAAAATGGATGGAACGGCCAAAGGGGGAGTGGTATTAGCCATTCGTGACCAATTGGGTTTACCAGTTCGATTCTTAGGTCTAGGAGAAAAACCTGAAGATTTACGTCCATTTGATATCTCTAGTTACATCATGGGAATCACAAAAGGGATAGAACAAAATGAAGGATAAAATTCAAGTGAATGACTTGTTGGATGTGTATGGTGGTTTATTAACCGATCGCCAACAAGAAATTATGGAATATTATTATCAAGAAGATTTATCCTATTTTGAGATTAGTCAAGAATGTGGAATCAGTCGTGCTGCGGTAAGTGATACAGTCAATCGAGCGACACGACAACTAGAAGAGTATGAACAAGTGATTGGATATGTCAAAAAGAAAGAAC
The DNA here is from genome assembly GCA_902797585.1 of Erysipelothrix rhusiopathiae. Classification (GTDB taxonomy): domain Bacteria; phylum Bacillota_I; class Bacilli_A; order Erysipelotrichales; family Erysipelotrichaceae; genus RUG14284. The sequence continues at coordinate 913 of CADBTK010000026.1, read as the reverse complement.
GCATTCTTAATCACTTACAAAATAAAGAGTATGACAAGATACAAGAAGAATTATAGGAGGTTATTATGTCAACTATTGTAATGAGTGTAAACGCCGGGAGTTCATCACTAAAATTCCGTGTATTCAAAATGCCTGAGGAAGAAGTTTTGGCTACAGGAAATATTGAACGTATTGGATTAGAAGATGCTATTTTCGGAATGGAAGTAAACGATGAAAAAATCAAAGATGTAATGCCAATTTTAGACCACGGACAAGCGGTTGAAAAATTGATGAAAGAATTGGTAGATAAAAAAGTCGTTGATCAATTAGAAGATATTAAAGCGATTGGTCACCGTGTTGTTCAAGGAGGATCTTATTCTTGTTCGGTAGCGGTGAATGATGAAGTAGAGAAAAAAGTAGAATCTGTTTCTCACTTAGCGCCACTTCACAATCCAGCCGCTTTAGTAGGACTTCGTTCTTTTAAAGAAGCGTTGCCAAATTGTAAACATACATTTGTATTTGATACGGCATTCCACCAAACAATTCCAATGGAAAATGCGATTTACCCAATTCCATACGAATATTATGAAAATGATCAAATTCGTCGTTATGGAGCACATGGTACCAGTCATGAATACTTGACTCGTCGTTTGGCCGAAATCCAAGGAAAGAAACAAGAAGATATGAATATCATTACTTGTCACTTAGGAAATGGAGCTAGTATTACTGCAGTAAAAGAAGGAAAATCTTTCATGACTAGTATGGGATTTACTCCAATTGCTGGAGTTATGATGGGAACTCGTTGTGGAGATTTAGATCCATCAATCGTTTTATACTTGATGAAAAAACATGGATATACAGTGGATGAAATGGATGACATCTTAAACAAAAAATCTGGAATGTTAGGATTGAGTGGAATTTCTAACGATGGTCG
>CADBTK010000025.1 GCA_902797585.1 Erysipelothrix rhusiopathiae | reverse complement strand
TTGATTCATGCGGTTAGTATTATGGATGAGATTATTCAAATCATCCGTAATTCTAAAAATAAAGCCGATGCGAAAAAGAATTTAATGGAAGCCTTTGATTTTACCGATACTCAAGCCGAAGCAATCGTTACAATGCGTTTATATCGTTTAACCAATACCGATGTAAAAGAATTGCGTGATGAGTTTAAACAATTATCCAAAGATATCAAAGCATTGAAATCCATTATTAAACATCGTGATGTCTTACATAGTGTCATTATTGCAGAATTAGAAGAGATTAATGAAAATGTAAAAACACCACGTCGTAGTATTATTCAAGATGAAATTGAAGATATTGTCATTGATGAAAAGGCAATGATTGCCGATGAAAGTGTTATGATTCCATTGACACGCGATGGATATATTAAAAAAGTATCCCTTCGCTCATACAATGCCAGTCCAGATGCCTTACCAGGGAAAAAGGATGGAGATCCATTAGTATGTGTAGGTCAATGTTCAACACTAGATACACTTTTATTCTTTACCAATAAAGGAACATATGGATATATTCCTGTGTATCAAATTGAAGAAGCCAAATGGAAAGATTTGGGGTCTCACTTAGGAAACTATGTAAAAATGGATTCCAATGAAAAAGTGATTCAAGCCTTTGTGATTAAAGAATTTAGTCCAAATGTACAGATTGTCATGGCAAGCCAATTTGGAATGATTAAGCGTACTCGATTAAGTGAATTAGAAGTTTCTCGTTCCAATAAAACAATGGTTTGCATGCGTGTAGGAAGTATGGACCAAATGATTAGTGTTCAATGTTCTTATCAACCAACTGACCATGTCATTATATCGAGTGAACAAGGATATGGATTGACGTATCCATTAGAACAAGTAAGCTTAATGGCATGTAAATCCAAAGGGGTTAAATCAATGAACTTATCCAAAGGCGATCATGTAGCGGATATGATTGTAGTTTCTGATTTAAGCAAACAATTATTGATTGTGAATAACCTTTGTCAAATGAAACGATTGAAAATGGAAGAGGTGGCAACACTGAATCGACCAGCAAAAGGAAATCGTTTATGTAAATGGGTAAAAACAAACCCAACATTGGTTTCTAATATTATGGAAACATCTGCTGATCAAGTCTTGCATATGATGACAGATGAACCTATCAAATTAGAAACAAAAGAAATTCCATTGATGAATGCGACATCAACTTTCTCCAATGTATTAGGGAAAATGGATGTTTTCGAGATTCATCAACCACTTGTTAAGATTGAAAAAGGCTCTTGGCCAGAACAAGACCAAGAATCTTATCAACAAGGGTCTTTATTTGAATAATTCGTCTAGTGCTCTCTAGACGAATTTCTTTCCTTAAAAATAGGTTGTCAAAGAGTAAAAAAGATTGTAAAATACGTTAGAAAGATAGTGAGGAGATATTATGTTAGGATCGATTGCATATACAACTGTAGGGTTACTGATTGGGATACTTATTGGTTACTATTTTACCCGTAAGACATTTGAAAAACAGTTAAAGGAGAATCCTCCTATCAACGAAAAAATGATTCGTGCGATGTTCTTGCAAATGGGTAGAAAACCAAGTGAAGCGCAAATTCGCCAAATCATGAAATCTGTTAACCAAGGGAAATAATGACTAGAAGTGCATAGCACTTCTTCTTTTATTAAGGGGGTGAATGTGCATGTTTAAACGATTGTTTCAATTCCTATTGTTGGTATTAACCATCTTCGTGATTTGCATTGGTGCCTACACAGGATATGGATATGTACAATATAAAGAATTCACAAATCAATATGGTGATTTGATATCTAAGGTAGAAGAGATTCAACAAAAAGAAGATTATATATCTTATGATCAATTGCCACAAACATTGATAGAAGCGACTGTTTCTATTGAAGATCGTCGTTTCTTTGAACATGAAGGGATTGATTCTTGGGGATTGTTACGAGCTATCTTCTCTCAATTTAATGATCACTTATTACGAAGTGGGGGAAGTACTATTACGCAACAACTTGCCAAAAATATCTATGGGATGTATCAATCAGGTACCCAATGGAAAGCCGCAGAATTCCACTTTGCCAAAGAATTAGAAAAACATTATACGAAAGAAGAGATTTTTACTTTATATGTAAATATCATCAATTATGGTGACAACAATACTGGAATCTATCAAGCAGCGCATGGCTATTTTGGAGTTGATCCAATTAATCTAACCGATGGGCAATGTACCATTCTTGCAGGGATTCCTCAAACGCCTTCTCGCTATGAATTGATTAGTACAGAAAATATCGAACAAGCTAGAGAAAGACAATTGTTGATTCTAAATGCGATGGTGGAAATGCAATATATAGATCAAACAAAAGCTGATCAAATTTATCAAGAAGAAATCTTTTAAAAAATGTGTAACCATTTGGTTACACATTTTCTTTATATTGATGGAAACGAGTTAGAAGTGTAGTTTGACGTATATGACGTTGTTTTAAACGCACTCGGTTTTCAAATAGTTGTTGATTACCAAATAAGAAGAGTTCTTTTTTGGCTCGTGATATGGCTGTATACAACAAGCGCTTATTCAACATATGAGAACTATTCGGCTCTATCACACAACAAACCACATCAAATTCACACCCTTGGCTTTTATGTACGCTAATACAATAAGCGTGTTTTAAATAATATAAGTGATCGTTGGCAAATTCGACAATCTTTACACCAAAGTCTACCGTAATAATCATTTCTTTATCACGCTTGGAAATATCGATGATATATCCAATATCTCCATTAAAGACATCTTGTTCAGGCATATTCTTTAATAACATCACTTTATCATCCACACGGAATGTCGTAGTTCCTATTTTATATTGAGCTTTATTAGGAAGAGGCGGATTCATTACTCTTTGCATTTGATCATTAATTGTATCGATTCCTGCCACGCCTCGGTACATTGGAGCTAGAATTTGAATTTGATCCACTTCATAATTTTGTGCCAGTTCCAATAGAGCAGGGGCAATGGCTTGGGATTCCAATGTATGGAATGTCACTCCATCTTGATAATGAAGCTTTTCTTCATTTCGAATCTCTTTGGCAAGGGTAACGATTCCAGAACCATGTTGTTGACGATAAATCTTTTGAAGACGAATGGTAGGACAGATATTAGAATCTAAAATATCTTGTAAGACTTTTCCTGGTCCCACACTTTCTAATTGATCTTCATCTCCAATTAAGATAATTCGACAATATCTTGGTAAGGCTCTTAAAAGTGTCGCAAATAAATGGGTATCAACCATACTGCACTCATCCACTACTAAAAAGTCACAATCCAAAGGTTCTTCTTCGCTGATTCCGAAAGTATTGTCTTCCATATTCCACTTTAATAAAGAGTGAATGGTTTTTGCGTTATTATCGGATAATTGACTCATTCGATTGGCAGCTCTTCCAGTAGGAGCACATAATTGTACTTGTGCACTAGGGAAGAAGATTTTGCATAATTGTAGGATTCCTTTGATAATGGTTGTTTTACCAGTTCCAGGTCCTCCATTTAATACCATCATAGAATGGGTGAAGAAAGTCTCAATGGCTTCTTTTTGAATATCATCATAAGTAATGGCAGTCTGTGTTTCAATAGTTTCAATGGCTTGATCTAAAGTCTCTTTATCAATCGGTGCTATTTCAAAATTATGATTGATAATTTCTTTGGCAATAATGATTTCATCTTCATATAAAGAGAAGGGATAAATCCGATTATCTTCTAAGTGTACAGACTCTAAATCATTCAATCGAATTAATACATCAAGTATGGTTGTAGGATCGATATGAGATAACTGTTGGAATAATGTTTGTTGGGTAATAAATGTATCTCCACTGGCCATACATAGTTGTCTTAGTCTTTCATAAATAAAGGCATCCAATCGACGTTGGTCACTAGGATCTAAGTCCATACCATCGGCAATCAAACAAGCACTTTTATAACCAAAACCAAATATTTCATAATAAGGTTTAAAACAGTTTTCTTCTAATATGGCATCCACATCATCATAATGCGATTGAATAAGGGCAATTTTTGCTGGTGGCAAACCATAATTCATTAAGCGTAAGTAGGTATCACTAAACCCATCAAAGTTTTTAATTCCTTGCGCAATAATCTCAATGCGTTTTGGTTGTAATTTTGGGATGGACATTAAGATATCTGGATTTTCTTGAATTTGAGCCAGACAATCATCTCCTAATGCCTCTACAATCATTTCAGCGGTTTTACGACCAATAGTAGGGAAATTATCCCCGCATAAAAAGCGAATGATGGCATCATTATCTTTTGGCAAAACTTTTTTGATCATAGAAACTTGGAATTGTTTTCCATAACGAGGATGTGTGACATATTGTCCTTCCAACTCATATTCTTGATCTTCTAAAGGATCGGCTAAATGACCAGTTGCGGTAAAGTAGTGATGCGTTTTACTTTCACGAAACTCTGCCACAAAATAATAATTATCAGGATTATAGAAAATGAGCGTATCCAAAGAAGCGCTCATTGTTATGCTAGCCATGTTGAACCTCCGCAAAACGTTCTAAAATCATTTGTTCCAAATCTTTATCTTCTTTGAAAACTTGATCAATGACTCCACCACCTAAACAGATATGCCCATCATAGAAGACAGCTTCTTGACCACATGTTACAGAAGCAATTCCTTGTGGGTAAGACACTAAGGCAGTACTTTGGTCCAATTGTTTTAATTGAATATCTTGGTCAGGTTGACGATAACGGAATTTTGCTGTACAAGTAGTTGGGATTTGATAATCTTTATCAACTTGCCAGTTAATTCCTGTAACGATACATGAAGTAGAGATAAGTAAATCTTTTTGATCTTCTCGACATACAAAGATGCGATTCTTGTGTACATCTTTTCCGACTACAAACCATGGACCAGCATGGGCATCGATATGAAGACCTTTTCTTTGTCCAATGGTGTAATATAAACATCCATTGTGTTGACCTACTTTTTGTCCACTTTGAATATCGTAAATATCACCAATTTGATTGGGGATATAGTTAGATAAAAATTTTCTAAAATCTCTTTCTCCAATGAAACAAATTCCCGTACTATCTTTTTTCTTAGAAACAGAATCAAGTTCTAGTTTTTCGGCAATTTGACGTACTTCACTTTTTTCTAATGTTCCTAAAGGGAAGATTGTCTTTTGAATGGCATCACTTGCCACTTGGCATAAGAAATACGTTTGGTCTTTATTGGTATCTGCAGCGCGAGATAAATATGTAAATCCATCTTTTATGGTTGTTGAACAATAATGACCAGTAGCAACCATATCAAAACCATGGTCCATCGCATAATGGAAAAAGGCATCAAACTTAATGTATTTATTACATAAGATATCAGGATTAGGCGTTCTTCCTTTTTTATATTCATCAATAAAATAAGTAAAGACATAGTCCCAATATTCCTTGATATAATCAACACGCCATAATTCCAGTCCTAATTTATCAGCGACTGCTTTTGCATCTAAATAATCTTGTTCTTGTGGGCAGGTTGGATCCATAATCGTTGGGTTTCCTTCAATGTCATTATTGGCAAAAGAATCCCAGTTGCGCATGAAACAACAAGTCACATCATGACCTTGTTCTTTAAGTAAATAGGCAGCGACTGCAGAGTCCACTCCACCGCTTAATCCGAGTAATACTTTCATAGTGATATTATTATACTTAACTTTGATTGTTTTCACAAATTTTTACTTGCAAAGAGAAAAATCATTTTGTATAATTAACAAGCAATGCCCGGGTGGTGAAACTGGTAGACGCAGTGGACTCAAAATCCACCGGTAGCGATACCGTGCCGGTTCGAGTCCGGCCCTGGGCACCATTTAGAGATTTGAAACGGACACATTGTTCGTTTTTTATTTGTATAAAACGCAATTTATAAGGGGAAAATAAAAGTGACACAACAAACGGATAAGGAAAGACGTACGGCGCAAAATGACCCGAAAAAAAGGGAAGAAGCAGCCAAACGTTTGGATCAAGCATTAGAAAAATTAAGACAAGATAGACAACGAAGTCTGGTTCCAAAAGAGTCAGACAATTTTGGTTATATAGAAAAGCCAATTAAGATAAATGAAGTGGCTCAACCTTTACCAAAAGAAGGGTACCAATTAACGTTGGATGATTTAACTACATCTAGTGAGCAAGAAGATTCATTAGATTCTATTGAAATCACGCAACAATTAGAAACAGATACTGAGCATTTACAAGAACAAATCTTATGGGAAGCAGGGAATACTCGCAAACGTAAACGTGCAGAGAAAAAAGCTCTAAAACGTAAGAAAAAAGAAGTAAAAAAACAACAAAAAATTCAAAAGGAAACGCAAGTTGAAAAAGAAGAACAGCAAGTTGTTTCCAAACAAAAACAAATTCGTAAAATTCCTTGGAAATGGATTCTCATTCCATTGTT
>CADBTK010000024.1 GCA_902797585.1 Erysipelothrix rhusiopathiae | reverse complement strand
CAAGAATGGATTGATTTTATTGCCAATAGAAATTACACAAAAGGAACTAGCGATAATGAACCAATGAATCATTTTGATCCGGAAATGATGTCTTATACTAAAGCATTGTTAAAAGTATAGAGTATTATTTAGTGAATGTTTCAAAAACATTCACTAATTTTTATATACATTTTTTCAAAGAATGATAAAATGAATGCTAAGGAGTGAATGTTATGTATAAGATTCTTGAAAAGGAAGTTTTAAACCCTACCGTAACAAAAATGGTAATTGATGCTCCATTTGTGGCAAAACGTGCCAAAGCGGGACAATTTATCATTTTACGTGTAGATGAAGATGGAGAACGTATCCCTTTAACTATCGAAGATAGTGATAAAGAAAAGGGAACCGTATCTATTGTGTTTCAAATTGTCGGTCGTACGACTATGGTATTAAATGCATTAAATGTTGGTGACAGTTTACACGATTTTGTTGGTCCATTAGGAAAACCAAGTGAAATTGAAGCTGATGAAAAAGTATGTGTCATTGGAGGGGGAGTTGGATGTGCCATCGCATATCCTACTGCAAAAGCTTTCCATGAAGCAGGAGCCCAAGTAACTAGTATTGCAGGATTCCGTAATCAAGATTTAGTGATTCTAGAAGATGACTTTAAAGCTTGTAGTGATAATTATTACTTGATGAGTGATGATGGTTCAGCTGGAGAAAAAGGGTTAGTTACAAACAAATTAGAAGAATTGATTCAAGCGGGTCAAAAGTTTGATCGTGTTATCGCCATTGGACCATTGATCATGATGAAATTTGTATGTGAAGTAACTAAAAAATATGACATTCCTACAATTGTTTCTATGAACCCAGTGATGATTGATGGAACAGGTATGTGTGGATGTTGTCGATTAAGCGTTGGTGGAGAAATGAAATTTGCCTGTGTGGATGGACCGGACTTTGATGGTCACAAAGTTGATTTCGATGAAGCAATGTCTCGAAATCGCGCTTATATGGAATTCGAACAAAAAGCAAGAGAAGATACTTGTAACTTACTTCAAAAGGAGGTCCAATAATGCCTAACATGTCATTAGAAAAAATCGCAATGCCGACACAAGATGCCGACAAACGAATTACCAACTTTGAAGAAGTAGCTCAAGGTTATACGGCAGCTATGGCTGTAGAAGAAGCCACTCGTTGTTTGAATTGTCAACACCGTCCATGTGTACAAGGATGCCCTGTTAATATTCAAATTCCTGACTTTATCAAAGAAGTAACACAAGAAAACTTTGAAGAAGCTTATCGTATTATTTCGATTGACTCTAGTTTGCCAGCAGTTTGTGGTCGTGTTTGTCCACAAGAAAATCAATGTGAGAAAAACTGTGTACGTGCTATTAAAGGAGAAGCTGTTGGAATCGGACGTTTGGAACGTTTTGTTGCCGACTATCACCGTGAAAATAACACGGAAAAAGCACAAAAACCAACACCAAATGGTCACAAAGTGGCAGTGGTTGGTGCCGGTCCTGCAGGACTAGCTTGTGCTAGTGATTTAGCTAAAAAAGGATACGATGTAACTGTATATGAAGCCTTGCATGAAGCAGGGGGAGTATTGATGTATGGAATTCCTCAATTCCGTTTGCCAAAAGAAATCGTTCGTAATGAAATTGATGGTTTAAAAGAATTGGGAGTTAAAATCATTACTAACTTCGTTGTAGGACGTAGTGATTCTATTGATGCGCTAATGGAAGATGAAGGATATGAAGCAATCTTTATCGGAAGTGGGGCAGGGTTGCCACGTTTTATGAATTTAGAAGGAGAAAACTTAAAAGGTGTTTACTCCGCTAATGAATTCTTAACTCGTATCAACCTTATGAAAGCATACCGTGAAGGTGTAGATACACCAATCCAACGACCTAAAAAATGTGTTGTTGTGGGTGGTGGAAACGTTGCGATGGATGCTGCTCGTTGTGCTCGTCGATTAGGAGCGGAAGTACACGTTGTCTATCGTCGTAGTATGGATGAATTACCAGCACGAAAAGAAGAAGTAGAACACGCTCAAGAAGAAGGAATTATCTTTGACTTATTGAATAACCCAACTCGAGTATTAGGAAATGAAGAGGGATGGATTAGTCAAGTAGAATGTATTCGTATGGAACTTGGAGAACCAGACGAAAGTGGACGTAGAAGTCCAGTAGAAGTACCAGGATCTGAATTTACTATTGATGCTGATTGTATGATTATGTCTATTGGTACTAGTCCTAACCCATTGATTCTTTCTACTACCGATGGTTTAGAAGCTAACCGTCGTGGATGTTTAGTTGTGGATGAAACAGAACAAACAACACGTAAAGGAATTTATGCCGGTGGAGATGCAGTAACAGGAGCTGCTACTGTAATCAGTGCCATGGGAGCGGGTAAAAAAGCAGCTGCTTCTATTGATGCTTATTTATCTAAATAAACAATGACTACCTAAGGGTAGTCTTTTTTAGAGAGAAAATGTAAGGGTTTACATTTTGGAAATGTTTGTTAAAATAAAGGTGGATAAAGTTTGAGATCAGGCTCAATCTCAAATTATCACATACACACATCCTTCCTTTATGTATGTGAAACATTTATTCATATCGATTCCTTTCGATACGGTAAAAGGCGCGCTGGCGCCTTTTACTTTGGCTTTTTATTGACAAACTAATTGATTCTTTTAAAATAGAATAAGTAAAAAGGAGAATAATTACTATGATTAGTTCAAATGATTTAAAACCAGGTCAAACTATAAACGTAAATGGAGATATCTTTGTCGTATTAGATACTTCTCAAAACAAAACAGCACGTAGTGCCATGGTTGTAAAAGCAAAAGTTCGTAACTTACGTACAGGAAGTAACGTTGAGTTATCTTGGGGTGGGGGAGAAAAAGTAGAACCTGCTCATATCGAAAAGAAAGAAATGCAATATCTATACGATACAGAAGATGCCATGGTATTTATGGATAACCAAACATATGATCAAATTGAAATTCCTACAGAGCGTTTAACTTGGGAAAAACAATTTATTAAACCAGAAGATAATGTAAATATCTCTAGTTATAATGGAGAAATCTTAGGAGTTATCTTACCAGATAAAGCTACTTTACAAGTTGTTGAATGTGAACCAGCTGTAAAAGGGGATACAGCAACTTCTGCTAGTAAAAACGCTGTATTGGAAACAGGATTGGAAGTAAAAGTTCCATTGTTCATTAACCAAGACGAAATGATCGTTGTTAATACAAGCGATGGAAAATACTCTGGACGAGCAAAATAATGAAGGAACCGCAACCGCGGTTCTTTTTAATTGATAACAAAAAACTACTAATTCGACTAATAAATGATACTTTTATTTAATGATTGATAGAGTATAATTAACTTGTGTAAATTTTAACAGAAGGAGAATTAAACATGGCTGAAAGAATTACAGGACATACTGAGTTAGTCGGATTAATGGCTTACCCAATTCGTCACTCCAGCTCTCCAGCAATGCACAATGAAGCATTTGCATACTTAGGGTTGGATTATGCGTATTTGGCGTTTGAAGTAGATAACGACACTTTGGAAGATGCTGTAAAAGGGATTCGTGCCCTTAAATTAGTAGGTTCCAACGTATCTATGCCAAACAAAACCGTTGTTGGACAATACTTAGATGAATTGTCTGAAGCTGCACAAATGGTTGGAGCGGTTAATACGATTGTTAATGACAATGGAAGATTAATCGGACACATTACCGATGGTATTGGTTACATGGAATCTTTAAAAGATTACGACATCGATGTAATCGGTAAGAAAATGACTATTGTTGGTGCAGGTGGTGCTGCCACTGCAATTGAAATTCAAGCGGCACTTGATGGAGTTGCTGAAATTTCCATCTTCAACATCAAAGATAAATTCTATGATGTTGGTTTAGAAACTGTTGAAAAAATCAACAAAAACACAAACTGTAAAGCTAAAATGTTTGACTTAGCGGATACAGAAGCCCTTCGTCGTGAAATTGCCGATAGTTACTTATTAGCAAATGCGACTGGTATGGGTATGAAACCATTGGAAGGACAAACATGGTTACCTGATCCATCATTCTTACGT
>CADBTK010000023.1 GCA_902797585.1 Erysipelothrix rhusiopathiae | reverse complement strand
GTTTACCAAAAAGAGTTTGCAGAGATGGGTTGTCTTTGTGAAGTGGTTGATATTCGTGAATTGTTATTGGATGGAAAAGAATTAAAAACACCATCTGGTATGAAAGTGGATGTTATTTATCGTCGTGCTGTTACTAGTGATGTCATGGAAAAATATGAAGAAGTTCAACCATTTATTCAAGCTGTAAAGAATGATTTTGTTGCGATTATTGGGCAATTTCAAACACAACTTGTGCATCACAAAGAGATTTCTAAAATCTTAGTAAACCCAATGATGCAAAAATATTTCACACAAGAAGAAATTGACTTTATCCATGCACATGTACCAAATACATATGATTTAAACCAAGATGTTCCAATCGATTGGAAACAGAAAGATCAATGGATTATTAAACCAAAAGATTCCTTTGCGTCCAAAGGAGTTTGGGCAGGAGTTGATTATGACCAAGAACAATGGGAACAAAAGGTGTTAGAGAATATGGATAATGACTATATTATTCAAAGATACATTCGCCCATATCAAAGCGAGAATATTGATTTGGTGAATTCAGATGAGTTTGATACTTTCTCTAATATGAGCGGACTTTATGTTTTTAATGGTCAATTTGCAGGAGTATATTCTCGTATGAGTGATGGAGGAATTATCTCTACTCAATATAATGAAAAAACTGTTCCGACTTTATTTACCAAAGATTGAGTTTATAGAAAGAACACGATATAATCGTACTGTTTGAAAAAGTGAGGAATATACAATGGGTAGACAAATACGAAAATGGTTCATACGTATTTTTGCAGTCTTGATTGTTGCGTTTATGGTTATTAGTTTGGGGGCTAACTTCTTTATGGCAAGAAACCAACAAAAAGAAGTAGCTAAACAACAAGAAGAATCAAAATATACATATGTAGATGAGAAGAAAACATACAAGTTGGAAGCCATTGATCAAACGATTTACCTTCCCAAAGGAATGGAATTGGATTCAACAACAACCCAAGAAGAAACAAATATGATTGTGAATCAATACCAAGGAGTTCGTTATGAAGACTTAGGAATCTCTGTGGGACTAATCATCATGGAAATGGATCCAGAAAAGGGAGCTAACTTTAATGGACAATCATTAATGACCATGGAGCAAGCGGCTCAACAATATAAAGAATCGGAATATGAAAATAAAAACTACATTACTTTAAAAGGAGATAATATTGACTATTTAATGGTTCTTCAAACAGTTTTTGATGATAATTCCAAATATGGATATGAGATTGACTACACGATTACTGATCAAGAAAATATGCGTCAATACATGGTATCCTTATTCTTATTGGAACCAAAACAAGCTAGTAAAACGGATATGTTGAAGTTGGATCAAATGGGAAAAGAAATGATGTCTCAAACAAAATACATCACTGCACCAGTTTATGATCAATTCGCATTACCGGCTGATCAAGAAAATACATTTAATCATATTCTAGGATAATGAAAAGTTAGCTGAAAAAGCTAACTTTTTTCTATCTGTTAAAACAATAATACAGTATACTTATCAAGTGACAGGAGTTTGTATATGGGGAAAGTAAGAATTGTCAATCGTTTATTAAAGGCAATCATCAATGATGATATTTTTGATGGAAGACGTATCATAAAAAGACACGATTTAGGTATAGAGTATTATCGTATTGCGAAAGTGGCTACCATTTCAATCCGTCGAGCCATCAATAGAACACCAAAAAAAGATACAATCCAAGAGGAAATTTTTAAGTTTTCATTTGTAAGAAATCCTTTTGATCGATTGGTAAGTTGTTATACAGATAAATGTAAAGATATCGGTTGTGTGACTTCTGATGGACAACGTGTTCGATATTTTGATTATTATTATATTAATGGTTTATTCCCTAAAGGGATCTCCTTTGAAGATTTTGCGAAAAGGGCATGTCGTCTTCCTAAACGCTTGATGGATCGACATTTTTGTCCTCAATATTTATTCTTATATAAACGAAACGGGCAATGTTTGGTGGATTACATTGGACATCTTGAAACAATGGAACAAGATTACCAAGTGATAAAAGATCGATTTGGATTAGCCGATTTGAAACATGTGCATGCATCCAAACGGAGAGATTGGAAAGAGTATTATACAAAAGAGACAGCGCAACTTGTGTATCATACATATAAAAAAGATTTTGAACTGTTTGGATATGAACAAAAATACCAAGAGTTAATGGATTATTTAGATAAAAAAGAGAATGAAAAAAATCACCCCCATCAATGATGGGGGTATTTATTATCCTTCTTTGTTTAATAAATTTGTTTTGTCGAATACATAGAATAATAAACTTAATAACATTCCGACAATACATGCAAGAACCATTCCACTTAATTGTGTTGATCCTAATGTGATAGTAGCACCACTTAATCCAGTAACGAATACAACAGATGTTAAGATTAAGTTTACACTTTTTGAGTAATCGACTTTATTGTCAACTAAAATACGTAATCCGCTGGTACCAATCATACCGTATAATAAGAAACTAATTCCTCCGATAACAGGTCCAGGGATGGTTTCGATTAAAGCAGCTAATGGCCCGATGAAAGCACATAAGATAGAAATTACGGCGGCTCCACCGATGACTTGTACACTATATACACCAGTGATTGCCATAACTCCAATGTTTTCACCATATGTAGTTGTTGGAACAGAACCAACCATAGCGGATAACATACTTGAGAAGTTATCGGCAAACATAGAACGGTGCAATCCAGGTTCTTTTAATAAATCAGTTCCTACTACTTCACTTGTTACAATTTGGTGACCAATGTGTTCACTTGTGATTACTAATAATACCGGTAAGATCATCAAGATGGCATTGATATCAAACTTAGGTGTTTGGAAATTCGGGATTGAGAAGAAGCTTGCTTCTAATACTGGAGTTAAGTCAACTAATCCAACAAAGATTGCAGTAATATATCCACATACAATCGCAATTAAGATAGGGATAACACTTAAGAATTTACGGAAACAAACACTTCCGACAACCGCAACTCCCAAAGTTACCGCAAATACAATTACGTTGGCAGGGTTGATTACTTCATCTAATAATCCAGCTGTGCTAGCAGCAGAACTAGATAATTCCAATCCGATTAAGGCAACAACAGGACCCATGGCAGCACTAGGCAATACTACATCAATCCATTGAGTTCCTACTTTCTTAATGATTAATGCTAGTAAACATCCAGCAGCTCCGGTAACCACAAATCCACCTAGGGCATATGGATAACCGAATTTGGCGATAACCATGCTAGCTGGTGCTAAGAAGGCGAAACTACTTCCTAAATAAGCAGGGGCTTTTCCTTTCGTAATTAAGATAAACAACAGGGTTCCAATTCCATTCATCAATAATACGATAGATGGGCTGATTCCAAATAAGAATGGGACCAACACACTGGCACCAAACATCGCAAACATATGTTGGATGCTTAATGGGACCATCATGGAAAAGGGTACTTTTTCAGTAACTTGAATAATTCTTTTGGCCATATAGACTCCTTTCCGAAAACTTTTCTTGTTATTTATAGCATTTTTATACTATAAATTCAAATGAAAATAGTATTTCTAAATCTTACGTAAAATGAAAGCGTGTTATAATACGAGTACGCGCCTGTAGCTCAATTGGATAGAGTATCAGATTCCGATTCTGACGGTTGTAGGTTCGAACCCTGTCAGGCGCGCCATTTTTGAAAATGAAAACGATTATTATAGATTTAGATGAAACATTGATTCAATCCACCTATGTATGGGCAGAGACGATCAGTCAGCTATGCCATTTTTTAGATTGGGATATGGATTTTGAAAGAGGGAAAGAAATCTTTCACAAGAAAACTTTTACAGAGATTTTAGAATATATTATGGATGAGTCTAAGACTACTTATTCATTTGATTATTTATTAGATAAAACGATGAAAGAAGTGGCTAGAAAATATAAAGAAGAAGTACCTTCAAAACCAGGGGCTATTGAATATTTGAAACAATGTAAAGAGCAAGGGAAGCGTTGTGTTGTTTTAACAAGTAATTTTTATGAATTGGCACAAGCTTGTTTAACGCGTTTAGAACTATTGCCTTATATTGATACTATTTATTCTTGTGAACAAATGAAAAAATCCAAACGAGATGAACAAACATATCGTCATGTTTTAGAACAAGAAAAAGCCAATGCAGTTGATACATTATTTATCGATGATTCCATCTACGCTTTAAAAGTGGCAAGAAAAGTAGGGATTTCTTGTATAGGAATGTGTGGAAATGAAAAAGAAGTCTCGTTTCAGAAAGAACACTTTCCTTATATCATAGACTTCTTTGATTTAGTACATATGTCCTCGTAGCTCAGCTGGATAGAGCAACCGCCTCCTAAGCGGTAGGTCGGAGGTTCAAATCCTCTCGTGGACGCCATGAAGAATTAACCAGCAATCGCTGGTTTTTTTCTTTAATCTGGTTGTTGTCCATCGTGGGCAAGCCAGGCACATTCTGTAAGTTGCATGTCGGTGAAGATGGCTTTAAAGCTTGAATCTTCTGGACTGCATGCATAGATTCCAAATTGAATGGTGTTGTACCCTTTTACCATATGACAAATACGCATTTGTGAAAAATGAATTCCATCGTATGAACATTCAATACAATAATCATCTTCTCTTCGGCTGAAGCGATACCACATTTCTTTAATGTTGGCATCAATAGCGGTTGTTGCCCAATCGGAGTATCCGTTGTTGGTAACAACCGATCCTAGATGTTGAAATTGTTCGTTTTCGTATTCGACAGAGGCTTTTAACCAATTCTCACTATCCAAATACATCACAATGCCGCATTGATCAAATCGATGATGACTATCTTGGAAATTTGTTTTTACGATAAAAGAGAAATATTTTTCCTCCGTTTTCATCTGTAGTACAGGGGCATTGTCATTTTGGAAATGATAATATGTCCGTTGCCAAAGATCGGTGTGTGGGTTTGTTTGAATTTCTATATATTCATCTGTAATAACATAGGTTTTAGGTTTTCTTATCCATTGTAAATTTTTTGTGTTCATTGAAGTGCTCCCATTCATTATAGATAGTATAAGATTCATTAAATACAATTTTCAATAGAGATGTTACTTACTATTTTTATACAGATAGGAATTTGTTATACTGAAGCAGTATGGTAGAAGATAGAAAAATAAGAGTTTCAATCGTTATTCCAATGTATTGTGCACAAGAGTATGTAGACTCTATATTGGATTGTTTTGTGAATCAAACTATGAAAGATATAGAAATTCTTTGTGTTGTAGATGGATCGAAAGATAATACATTAGATCGCGTAAAAGAATATGCTAAAAAAGATGCACGGATTCAAGTCTTTTGGCAAGAACATAAAGTGGCAGGGGCTGCAAGAAATCTTGGATTGACGCATGCCAAAGGAAACTATGTCCTATTTCCAGATGCGGATGATGAATATAATGAAAATTATATTAGTGGATTGTTAGAAATGGCAGAAGCTAGTGGTGCTGATATAGCTATGTGCTACGCTAGTTTAGAAGATAAACAAACCCAAGAACAAGTTAAAACTTTTGGACATAAAGGATATTTCTATCCAAAGAATAGAGCCATCCCGACACAATCCATCTCTCGATTACTAACAATCACAAATAATGCGGCTCATAATAAAATATTTAGAATGGATATGATAAAAGAGAATCAATTGTATTTCTCGGAAACGATGAGTATTAACGATATGTTCTTTACTATGTGTGCATTGGTGTGTTCGAAAAATATCGTATTTATGGATGATTGTTTATATACCATAAAAAGGAATCGAAACCAACAATCTATCTCGACCAATCGTGGAAACCATTGGCTAGATTTAATCACAACTTTTCAAGAATTATATGCATGGTTAGAAAAAAGAGGTTGTTTTGAAAAATATAAAAGAGATTATTTCTTAAAGTTTTCTCGGAGTTTTAAAGAATATGCGACGACTACTGTTCGCGATGATTTTGCACAAAGTGT
>CADBTK010000022.1 GCA_902797585.1 Erysipelothrix rhusiopathiae | reverse complement strand
CATTTAAATCTGGTTTCTTTTCTTGAATGGAATAAAGTGGTCTTAAATCAATCGCTGGATTACATTCTTTCTTCTCTTTTTTCAAATGAATGGCCACTCGAGGAATCATAAACAAATCTTGATCGATATAAACTAGTTTTGATTGAATTTTTTCTTTCTCTTTAACCATTACACGACCTGCAATACTTAATGGGGTATCAAGCCAACTTTCTTGAATCATAGATCCATATCCTTCAACATTTAATACCCAATGATTATCTTTTTCTTGAATCAATGCATTGTGTTTAATCTTAAAAGTAGGACTGTCTGTATGACTAGCACTCATTCGAAAATTCAATGATTCCAAGTCTTTTCCTATATGGAAAGCTATCAAACTACTTCCATTTCGAGTTGTATAATATTTCTTCCCTTTTTCTAATACCCAAGGGTTTCCTTGATCCATATATTGAAATCCATTTTGCTCCAACACCTTTGACATATTTGAAACTACATGAAAAGGAGACGGTGATTGTTGGATAAAAGATAATAATTGTTCAGACATATAAAACCTCCTGTTTGAATATCATATCACGAGACATAAAAAAACTCTCTACAAGTGTAGAGAGTTTATAGTACTAAAATTATCCTAAGATTTCAGTAACGTTTCCGGCACCAACAGTACGTCCACCTTCACGAATTGAGAAACGAGTTCCGTTTTCCAATGCGATAGGTACGATCAATTCAACGATCATTTCTACGTTGTCACCAGGCATAACCATGTCTGTACCTTCTGGCAAGTTGATTACACCAGTAACGTCTGTAGTACGGAAGTAGAATTGAGGACGGTAGTTAGCAACGAATGGAGTGTGACGTCCACCTTCTTCTTTAGTCAAGACATATACTTGAGCTTTGAATTTAGTGTGTGGAGTAACTGTTCCAGGTTTAGCTAATACTTGTCCACGTTGGATTTCGTCACGTGCAACACCACGTAACAATGCCCCAATGTTGTCCCCAGCTTGTGCTGTGTCTAATTGTTTGTGGAACATTTCTAATCCAGTAACAACTGTTTTAGTAGTGTCTTTGATACCAACGATTTCAACTTCGTCGTTCAAGTGAGCTTCCCCACGTTCAACACGTCCAGTAGCAACTGTACCACGTCCAGAGATAGTCATAACGTCTTCAACTGCCATCAAGAATGGTTTGTCGATGTCACGAACTGGATCTGGAATCCAAGAATCAACTGCATCCATCAATTCGTTGATAGAAGCTTCGTAGTTTGCGTCACCTTCTAAGGCTTTCAATGCAGAACCACGGATAACTGGTGTGTTGTCTCCGTCGAATTCGTATTCGTTCAACAATTCACGGATTTCCATTTCTACTAAGTCAACTAACTCTTCGTCGTCAACCATGTCACATTTGTTTAAGTATACAACGATGTAAGGAACCCCTACCTGACGTGCCAACAAGATGTGTTCACGAGTTTGAGGCATAGGACCATCAGATGCAGCTACTACTAAGATAGCACCATCCATTTGGGCAGCACCAGTGATCATGTTTTTAACGTAGTCGGCGTGTCCTGGACAGTCAACGTGAGCGTAGTGACGTTTGTCAGTTTCGTACTCAACGTGAGCAGTGTTGATGGTAATTCCACGTTCTTTTTCTTCTGGAGCCCCATCGATTTCATCGTAAGCTTCGGCTTTCGCCATACCTTTTTTTGCTAATACAGATGTAATAGCAGCGGTCAAAGTTGTTTTACCGTGGTCAACGTGACCGATAGTTCCAATATTTACATGGACCTTACTTCTGTCAAATTTTTCTTTAGCCATTTTGCTAAATCCTCCTATTAATCTTTACATATTTACGTACAGAGATATTGTAATTCAAGACATCGTTAAATTCAACTAGTTTTCTTTTGAATTATCGTCGATGATTTTCTTAGCAATATTCTTAGGTACTTCTTCATAGTGGTCGAATTTCATTGAGTAGTTTCCACGACCTTGAGTGAAACTACGTAAGTCTGTAACGTATCCAAACATTTCAGACAATGGAATGTGTGCACGTACGATTGTAGCGTTTCCACGTTCCTCTTGTTCAGTGATGGATCCACGACGACTACTTACGTCACCCATTACAGATCCTAAGTACTCACTTGGCGCTGTAACTTCTACCATCATAATTGGTTCTAAGATGACAGGGTTACATTTTTTAGCAGCTTCACGTAATGACATACTTGCTGCAATTTTATAAGCCATTTCACTAGAGTCGACATCATGGTAAGAACCGTCGAACAATGTTGCTTTAACATCGATGATTGGGTATCCAGCTAACATACCGTTTTCCAATGCATCTTCCAAACCTTCTTGAGTTGGTTTGATGTATTCACGAGGTACGGTACCTCCGACGATTGCGTCCACGAATTCGAATCCTTTTCCTTCGTTTGGTTCAAATTTAATCCAAACGTGACCATATTGTCCACGACCACCTGACTGACGGATGTATTTCCCTTCACAGTCTGCTGCGCTACGGATTGTTTCACGGTAGGCAACTTGTGGTTGACCAATGTTGGCTTCCACTTTAAATTCACGACGAAGACGATCAACAATGATATCCAAGTGCAACTCACCAACACCGGCAATAATTGTTTGTCCTGTTTCTTCGTTTGTATATGTTTTGAAAGTAGGGTCTTCTTCAGCTAATTTTGACAATGCCAATCCCATTTTGTCTTGGTCAGCTTTTGTCTTAGGTTCCAAAGACAATTCGATAACTGGTTCAGGGCATTCCATTGATTCCAAGATAACCGGTTTCTTTTCATCACACAACGTATCTCCTGTTGTAGTGACTTTTAGACCAACGGCAGCAGCAATATCTCCTGCGTATACTTGGTCAATTTCTTGACGAGAGTTTGCGTGCATTTGCACGATACGTCCAAAACGTTCTCTCTTATCTTTTGTTGAGTTTAATACGTAGCTTCCGCTTGTTGCAGTACCTGAGTACACACGGAAGAATGACAATTTCCCAACGAATGGGTCTGTCGCAATTTTGAAGGCCAATGCACTGAATGGTTCGTTATCATCAGATTTACGTTCATCAGGTTCACCATCCAATGTTGTTCCTTTGATTGCAGGTACATCTACCGGACTAGGTAAGTAGTCTACAACGGCATCCAACACCATTTGGACCCCTTTGTTTTTGTAGGCAGATCCACATAATACTGGGAAGAAGTCCCCAGCACATACTGCAATACGTAATACACGACGAATTTCGTCAATGCTTGGTTCTTCACCTTCTAATACTTGCATCATGAAGTCTTCATCATAATCTGCTAAGTATTCCATTAATTTAGTACGGTATTCTTCCACTAAAGCTTTTTGATCTTCAGGGATTTCAATTTCCGTAACATTTTGACCATAGTCTCCACTAAATGTGAAAGCTTTTTGTTCAATAATATCGATAATTCCTTCAAAACTTTGTTCCGCTCCGATTGGTAATTGGATTGGACAAGATTTTGCTCCTAAACGATCGATGATTGTGTTACAAGACATAATGAAGTCTGCTCCTGTCGCATCCATTTTGTTAACAAATACGATACGAGGTACTCCATATGTTGTTGCTTGACGCCAAACAGTTTCTGTTTGTGGTTCTACACCGGCTTTGGCATCTAATACTGTTACAGCACCGTCCAAAACACGTAAAGAACGTTCTACCTCAACAGTGAAGTCAACGTGACCTGGAGTATCGATAATGTTGATACGAGTATCGTTTCCAGTACCATCTTGTTTTTTCCAGTGACAAGTTGTCGCTGCAGATGTGATGGTAATACCACGTTCTTGTTCTTGTTCCATCCAGTCCATTGTACTGGCACCATCGTGTGTTTCCCCAATTTTGTGGTTAACACCTGAGTAGTAAAGAATACGTTCAGTAGTAGTTGTTTTTCCGGCATCGATGTGAGCCATGATTCCAATGTTACGAGTATCTTTTAATGCATATTCTCTAGCCATAACCATAGCTCCTTTCTACCAACGATAGTGGGCAAATGCTTTGTTTGCTTCTGCCATCTTGTGAGTGTCCTCACGTTTTTTAACACTAGCTCCAGTTCCATTGCTTGCATCAATGATTTCTGCAGCTAAACGTTGTTCCATTGTTTTTTCGTTACGTAAGCGTGCGTAGTTTACGATCCAACGTAATCCTAAAGTTAAACGACGTTCGTCACTAACTTCTACAGGGACTTGGTAGTTGGCTCCCCCTACACGACGTACTTTCAATTCCAATTGAGGCATTACATTTTCTAATGCTTCTTCGAAAACCTCCATAGGTGATTTTCCTGTTTTTACTTCAACAATATCAAACGCGTTGTAAAGAATCGTTTGTGCAACTCCTCTTTTCCCATCTAACATGATTTTGTTGATTAAACGAGTAACCAATTTGGAGTTATAAATTGGATCGACCAATACGTCACGCTTGGCAATATGTCCTTTTCTAGGCATTTAAATCTCTCCTTTCATGTTAGTTTTTAGGTTTTTTAGTTCCATATAAAGAACGACTTTGTTTACGGTCATTTACTCCGGCACAGTCTAATGTTCCACGAACGATGTGGTAACGTACCCCTGGCAAGTCTTTAACACGACCACCACGAATTAATACCACACTGTGCTCTTGTAAGTTGTGTCCAATTCCTGGAATATAAGCAGTTACTTCCATTCCGTTACTTAAACGAACACGGGCATACTTACGAAGGGCAGAGTTCGGTTTTTTCGGAGTCATAGTTCCGACACGAGTACATACCCCACGTTTTTGTGGACTAGATTGGTTTGTCGGTCTAGACGTAAGTGAGTTGTATCCACGGTTCAAAGCTGGTGACTTTGAAGCGGCTTTACTTGCCTTACGACCTTTACGAATCGACTGGTTGATTGTAGGCATAAGAACCCTCCTTTCATTTTCTTCAAATACACGTTTCCGGGTGGGTCTTTTTTCACCCTTTTAAATAGGCTTTCCATACAAAAAGCCCGTTTCATACGCGTGCAGTATTAATTTACTAAGAATAGAAACGTTTGTCAAATCTTTTTTTATAATTTGAAAAGTCATATAATAGGTTTAAATGGAGGTTTTAACATGAAACATAAAATTGTCTTCTTCGATATGGACGGAACACTTTACCAAACAGAAAATGATATCGTCCAAGAATCGACATTAGATACTATTGATACTTTAAAAGAGAAAGGCTATCTCGTATGTGCAGCTACAGGCCGTCCTCTACACTTACTAACACAAATTATAGAGAAAGGAATCTCCTTTGATTACTATGTTCTAATCAATGGTGGTTATATCTTAGATAAAGACTTCAAAGAAGTTGCGGCTTATCCAATTCCTATAGAACAAGTAGAAGATTTAATCGAGTTATCCACTGAAAAAGAATTTGGATTAGGATTCCATTTTGGAGACTGTTCTTATATTTATAATAAATTCTACCCTATGTATGACTTTATGAAATATACCAACTCCTTACATGGATTATGGTACGATCCATCCCATTCTTATCATCGTCGCCATCGTGTCTTCAACTGCTTAATTACAACAAAAGATAAAAAGACAGTAGATGACTTTATTGAAAAGCATCCTGAATTAAAAGCCGATTTGATTAATGTCAAAACAGATGGTTTCTTCTTTGATGTTTTTAATAACTATGTCAACAAGGCATTAGGAATCCAAGCTATCTTAGATAAAGAAGGTATTAGTTGGCAAGAAACCATTTGTTTCGGTGATAGCACCAATGACATTGAAATGTTAGAAAAAGCCGGCATTGGAGTAGCGATGGGATCAGCTACAGATTATGTAAAAAGCTTTGCCAACTTCTCCACAACTTCTGTGTATGAAGATGGAATCGCCAACGCATTTAAGAAAATATTTAGTGAGGAATAGTCCTCACTTTTTATATTAAAAATACAAAAAAAGGATGAGATCTAACTCATCCATTTTCATTTGTGCTAAAAGTTAAATTATTTAACTTCTACAGTTGCACCAGCTTCTGTTAATTTAGCTTTGATTTCTTCTGCTTCGTCAACAGATACATTTTCTTTGATGACAGCTGGAGCACCATCAACTAATTTCTTAGCGTCTACTAATCCCATACCAGTGATTTCACGTACGGCTTTAATAACAGCTACTTTAGTTCCACCAACGTCACTTAAAGTAACAGTTACTTCACTTGGAGCTGCATCAGCAGCATCTCCACCAGCAGCTGGAGCAGCTACAGCAGCGGCTGCAACAACACCGAATTTTTCTTCAATTGCAGATACTAAGTCGTTCAATTCTAAGATTGTAGCTTCTTCTAAGTAAGCTAAAATGTCTTCTTGAGTTAATTTTGCCATTTTTATTTCCTCCTGTTATTCAGCAGCTGCTTCTTCTGCAGCTTCTTCTTTTACTTCTTCTGCTTCTACAGCAGTTTCTTCTTTTGCTTCTTCAGCAGCTGGTGCCGCTTCTTCAGCAGGTGCTTCTTCTTTTACTTCGAATGTTCCATTTTCTTTTGCTTCAGCTACAGCTTTTAAAGTCATAGCGAATTGGATTAATGGTGCATTCAAGCAAGAAGCGAATTTTGCCAACATACCTTCTTTGTTTGGTAATGCAGATAGTTTTTTGATTGTTTCTTCATCAACCATTTCACCATCAATAACACCAGTTTTTAATACCAATGCGTTGTGATCTTTCGCAAATTTTGCTAAGACACGAGCAGGTGCTACTGGGTCTTTACCAAAAGCTAAGGCGTTAGGTCCAACAAATGCTTCACTAAATTCATCCAATCCGATAGATTTAGCAGCACGGCTGGCGATTCCGTTTTTGTAGACTTTGAATTCTACATCTTCCCCACGCAAGTTACGACGAAGTTCAGTCGCTTCTGCTACGCTAAGACCACGATATTCAACCATTACTACTGAACTGGATTCTTTCATCTTCTCAGCTAAAGCAGCAACTGCGGCTTCTTTTTGAGCAAGGATTTTTTCGTTCATCCGATCCACCTCTTCTTTCTATGTAACAATATTCAAAAGAAAATGCCCACACCAAAGCGCGGGCATAATGAGCAAAAAATAGTTTCGCATCAACCCTCGGTAACATGATTAAGCACAAGGCCGTTACTGTCTTTGGAATATTGATAACATCTGAATATTAAACTTTTTTACTTTCGTTGTCAATGATTACTCTTGAACAACTTTGATTCCAGGACCCATCGTTGCAGATAAGGTACAAGATTTCATGTAAGTTCCTTTTACACTGCTCGGACGAGCTTTAGAAATTGTTGTGTAAATAGAACGGAAGTTTTCAACGATTTTATCTTCGTCGAAGCTAACTTTACCGATCATTACGTTGATATTTCCTTCTTTATCAACACGGTAAGTTACTTTCCCTTTTTTAATTTCGTCAACTGCGTTGGCGATATCCATTGTTACGGTACCAGTTTTAGGGTTTGGCATCAAACCTTTAGGTCCTAATACACGTCCCAATTTTCCTAATTGACCCATCATGTTTGGAGTTGCTACCAAAACATCAAAGTCAAACCATCCACCACTGATTTTTTCAATGATGTCTGCATCACCAACAAAGTCGGCTCCTGCATCTTTTGCTTCTTTTGCCTTGTCACCATCAGCTACAACACATACGCGTTGGCTTTTTCCAGTTCCATTTGGCAATACCATCGCACCACGGATCATTTGATCAGCGTGACGAGGATCTACATTTAAGTGGAAGCTTACTTCAACACTTCCATCAAATTTTGTTGTACTTGTTTTTTTCATTAAAGAAACAGCTTCTTCGATTGCGTATTCTTTATCTTGGTCAACCAATTTAACTGCTTCAGCATATCTCTTACTTACTTTTGCCATATTGATTCACCCTATCCTTCAAATCCTTCTACTTTGATACCCATGTTGCGAGCAGTACCAGCGATGATACGCATAGCTCCTTCAACATCGTTTGCGTTTAAGTCCGGCATTTTGTATTCCGCAATCTCACGCAACTGATCAACAGTTACTGTTCCGGCGATTTCTTTTTGGTCCCCACTCGCCTTTTGAATGTTTGCTGCTTTTTTTAATAAGTTTGCAGCTGGGGTTGTTTTTAATACAAAGTCAAAGTTTTTGTCTTCGTATGCTGTAATAACAACTGGCACTAATTCACCCATGCGATCTTTTGTTGCATCGTTAAATGCAGTACAGAATTGAGGCATGTTGATTCCAGCACTTGCTAAAGCAGGTCCTGGTTTAGCTTGTCCGGCCATGAATTGCAATTTACAGACTTTTGCTACTTTTGCATTTTTTTCAGCCATAAGACTCTCCTCCTATTTATAAATGTCTTATGCAGTGGTCATAGTGAGTGTAATGCGCACTCTGCCACGCATGCTCACTTATCATATTCTATTTTTTATCAAAGTGCAATATTTTCTTTAAAAAAATACTTGCACATCCTTTTAGTCCATGCTATTATAAGTGAGCACTTGCCGATAACCGGCAAGTTAAATATACATGGCGCGTTGGTGAAACGGTTAACACACCGCCCTTTCACGGCGGCACTCACGGGTTCGAATCCCGTACGCGTCACCATTTAGTCATATTAACTCCCCATTAGGGGAGTTTTTACTTTATATAAGAATAAAACCGTATCATTCATTTGATACGGTTTATTGTTTATACATTAATCATCTGGCGTAGCACTTTGGTCCACACTGTATACTTTTCCAGTATATACATCCAACTCAACATCATAATAGGTATTATTAATTTTCATCTTAATTACCCATACTTCCATTCCATCATCCACTTCTGTATAAGAAGCCAATAATTCATCTGGTTGATTAAATCCCACTGTTTCACACGCAATATTAATGGCTTCATCTTGGGTAATCATAGTTTTTTCTTCTTGGGTTTGTTGTTGAGATTGTTGAACTGGAACAGATTCTTTCTCATTTATTTCCTCACTATTTCTTATCCCTTTTAAAATTTCTCCATTACTCGCATCTATTTCATATTCAAACTCTTCTTTTTCAGTATGGAACAACAATTCATATTTCGGGCGTGTTATTTCTTCATTGAAATATTCTTTAGTAAAAATAGCTTCCGACTCATTTACCCCTGCTTCATTTAAAGCTATGGATTTTGCTTTGGCCATTCCAATGGGTTCTTCTTTTACTTCTTCTATCACTTCTGTATTTTGTTTTGTACATCCTGCAATAGTACTTACGCTAAATACAAACCCTAAACCCATCGCAATTAATATATTTCTTCTCATAGCCTTTCCCTCCTTTATGTCACATGAATATTAAAAGAAAAACCGCTTTCCCCTAACATCTAACCAAAACATGACTATTTTTAAGTTATATATCCTCTTGTTTGATTAGTTGCCAGTTATCCTTATTAGGACAGCAGTTTTCCTTGTGTTTTAATCACAGTTGGAGCAATCGATACTCATTGATATTATTCTTTTTCTGAAGTAATCGTATATGTATATAAATCTCCTCTGTAATAACAACGCGTAAATTCTATGATGTTTCCTTCTTTGTCAAACGACTCTCTCATTCTTAATAGAACAGGTTGTGTTTGTTGGATGTTTAATGCCTTAGCAATTTCTTCACTTGGAAGAAGTGCTTTTACTTTTTCCTTCACTCGATCCGGCATTCCTACTCCAATATAATCCAATTGTTCATAAATAGATTCTGGCAACTGGTTTGGATCCATTGACAATCGTGCGCTTAATGGGAAGTAAGAAACTAAATAGACAATACGAACATCATCAGCAGTACGAACTCTTCGCACACAATACATTTCTTCTTTTGGCTGAATTGTAAAACCTTCCGCAAACTCATTGTCCATCACTTCTTTATCTATGGTTACCCATTGCGTTCCAGGCATACGCCCTAACGCTTCCATTTCTTTAGTAAATGAACGAATATGGTTTAATTCTTCTTCAATTCCTTCTTGCCAAATCACAAAAGTCCCTTTTCCTCGTCCACGTTTCACCATTCCTTCT
>CADBTK010000021.1 GCA_902797585.1 Erysipelothrix rhusiopathiae | reverse complement strand
GTTTCATATCCAATCAAAACAATGGATAAGGCAATCATCAATACTAAGAATAGAATCGTTCCTAAACTATCAAATAAAGATCCAAAGATTCCAGACAATAAGTTTCCAAATAATCCACCTTGCGTTGACATCTCCCCTAATAAAATAGGTACAGTATTTTCTGTAACTTGAAAGAAACCAGCCCAAAAAGTAGAACCATTGTAATCTTGCATTCCGACAAATAGTTGAATCGCAACAAATAATAAAACGGCACCAACCATTTGACGAGCTTTAATAACTGAAGTATCTACTTGTAGAATGGTGGATACACAATAAAGGATGATTCCTATCAAAACTACATACGCTAACACTCCAAAAAAGTAATTAAACAATTGGAAAAAGAAGGAACCTAAGATTCCAAATTTAAATAGCGCTATGATACAAATCACAATGATGAATAAAAGCACAGAAAGCCGGAATAACCGGTTTTCTTTTAAGCTTGTGGTTTGTGTTTTCTTTTTCGTCGTTGTCTTTTTGCGTGTATTTTTCTTTTTCTTGGCAGCTGCCATGGCACCACACCCTTCCTGATTAACGATGAATTTCCATAATCACCGGTAAGACCATAGGTCGTTTCGCGGTGGTTTTCATTAAATATTTAATAACTTTATCACGAATATCATTTCGTGTGCTCATATTGTCATATTTTTTCTCTTTTACAGCCTTAACAATGGTATCTTCCATAATTTTGGCTACATCTTTGGTGATATATTCCGCATCTTTTAAATAAATGAGTCCTCTAGTTTGTACATCTGGACCATTGATGATTTTTTTCGTTTTGGCATCAATCCCAATGGCTAGAATCATAACACCATCTGTGGATAAGATATCGCGATCTTTTAATACCACTCCATCCATATCCCAGTTTTCATTTCCATCTACTAAGTTGTCGCTTAATTCCATTTCTTGACGGCAAGAGCGTAAACGTCCTTTTTCAAATGTTGCGACTTGGCCATTATCTAATACGATAATGTGATTGGCATCATATCCCATATCTAAAGCAACTTGGGCATTGGCAATCAATTGACGATATTCTCCTTTAACAGGAATATAGTATTTTGGTCTCAGTAAGAACAACATCATCTTTAAATCTTCTACTGATGGGTGCATACTACTCATTCCCGAAACGAGGTTTTCTAATTTTCCACCCGCTTTATAGATTTCATTTTCCATTGCTCCATATACTTTTTCACTACCTGGAATAATAGGAGCGGCAATACAAATGACATCTTCTTTATCCAATTCAAAGTCTTCGACTTCATTGTTGACAATATTATTCAATGTTCTAAACATCGCAGGTCCTTGTTTAGAAACTAATACCGCAATATTTTTCTTCTTATCTTTAAAATCTTTTTCGCTGGCAATATATTTGGCATCGACTTCATAACCAACGGTCTGCATATCTTTAATCATTGTCTTTAATTCTTTGTTGTAGAAATATACTTTATGGTTGTATTGAATACAAGAATCAATGATTTCACGAATACGATAGACACTTTGTGTATACACACCAAAAATCAATCGACGATTGGTATGTTTTTCTAGTGCTGCCTGTACGCGTGGATATAAACGATGGTTTGGTGCTGTATGCCCAGAACGGTCAGCTCCTTTGCTTTCTTGCAACAAGATAAAGATTCCCTTTTGTTCTAATTGCGTTAAAGCACGGAAATCTCCACGATATAAATCCGACAAGTTATCATAATCTTCGATAAACTCTCCTGTATATAAGATATATCCTTGGTTAGAAGAAATCGCCACACCAAAAGTATTCGGATAAGCATGTGTTACCGGGAAAAAGACTACTTTACGTCCGCCTATTGTTTTTTCATCATGACGTTTAATAGTATGGATACGACTTCCCTTTACATTATGCTTTTTCAACTTACGTTGGATTTCTTTCGCACATAAAGGAGATGTATACAAATGAGTTGGCACTTGTTCCAATAAGTATGGAAGTCCACTCATGACATCATCATGACCATGGGTAATAAAGACACCAGCAACGCGGTCTTTATTCTCAATTAAATACGTTAAGTCTTGGGTAATACATTCAATTCCCAAACTTTCTTTTGGATCGGGAAATTTAATTCCGGCTTCAATGATATAAATGTCTTGATCAATTTCCACGCACATCATATTCTTTCCATCTTCATCTTGTCCCCCAAGCATAAAGATGCGAATGCGTTCATTATTTTGTTTTTTTACTGGTTTTTTCTTTTCCATAATAAGTTCCTATAATTTCTTCATTAATTATATCACACCGCTATTCCATCCAATGAAAAGGTCTTGGCACTTGTTATCTTTACATCCACTATATCTCCTACTGAAACAGAATCAGCAGTAAAATTCACCAACTTATTGGTTGGCGTATAACCAGAGAATACATGTTCATTTCGTTTAGATGTTCCATCTACTAATACTTGTACAACTTGCCCTTCATACGCTTTATTCTTTTCCAAAGCATATTGGTTCCAACGTTCATTTAATTGTGCCAAGCGTTGACTCTTTTCTTCCATAGAGATCGAGTCTTTCATTTTAGCAGCCGGTGTTCCTGGACGCGCTGAATAAATGAAGGTAAAGGCATTATCAAATTGACAATAATCTACCATTTCTAGTGTACGTTGGAAT
>CADBTK010000020.1 GCA_902797585.1 Erysipelothrix rhusiopathiae | reverse complement strand
TACTTCTTCAAAGATTTTTCTATAATGCTCATTGACTTTCACTTTTATACGAATAAAGTCTCCTTTAATCAATGATTTTTTTCCAATGTATTGTTCAATATGAAAACTAGAATCACGCAAGAATTTACGCTCATTTATTTCACATTGTTCCATACGAGAATCCGAGAAACGATATACACGAATATCGTTACGTTTATGAGAGAATCCTAACATATAATATGCATTATGATAATGAATAATCTCATATGGATCGACTAAATATGTCTCTTTTTCATTACTACCTGCTGGTGTGTAAGTAATTTGTACACATTGTCCTTTTTCTTTGGCAAGTTGAGCAGTATCAATCATTTCTTTTTCTTTCATAGAAATAACGGATGCATGATCGCCTAAATAAACACGTTGGGAATAATGCGTATCTTTATTGGTATTCACAATTTTATCAACCGCCGTATTAAATTCTTTACTAAAACGAAGACTGGAGGCATGGGCAATCATTTCCCTTGCCTCTTGTAAGGCTTGTATCTCTTCGTCGGTTAGTTTTAATGCTGGAAAAATCGTTTCTTCATCTAGATAATACCCACCATATCGACCTTTAATTTCTTGAATATTATATCCAGCTGTAATTAATTCTTTTTTAAATTCACGAATGTTTCTTTCTTTTGTTTCCAATTCACTGGCTAATTCTTTTGTGTTCATTTTGCCACGTGATTTTAGTAACATTAACATTCGAATACATAAACTTGTTCGATTCATTCAGACTCCTTAATAAGCAAACCGTTGAGGATAATATCCAAATCCTTCTCTTGGTTCATAATGTTTAGGAAGAATACCTTTGTACATTAATAAACGAATCATACGACCAATTCCACGTTCTAATGCAAAGCCGAACGCTTCTTGCGTTTGTTTGGCACCTGCATCAATTAATAGATTGACCATATCTTCATTTCCTAAACAAACCGCATGCATGATGAGTGGATATCCATTAAAAATCCAACTAGGATCTGCCCCCATATCAAGATAGCCTTGAACAGATTCCACATCTTCATTCCATACTGCATTTAATAATGACAAAGCTACTTTTCTTTCTGCGTTCATACTTGTTTCCTCCTTTGTACAAACACAGAATAAACTTTAAACCGACATTATTTATGTCGATTTAAAGTTCTTTTGTTGAATTCTTTTGTTGGCACTTTCCATTGCCAAAATATAAAGTGAACCCATTAAAGGAATAAAGACAATCATTCCTAAGATTCCACCAAAGCTAGCTCCTAATGTAACCGCAACAATAACATACATTGGAGGTAGTCCAATGGATTTACCTACTACATTTGGATAAATGAAATTCCCTTCAATTTGTTGGATCAAAATAAACATCACAATAAAGGTAATTGCTGCAGATGAATTTCCTTCTAGTACTAAGAATAAGAAACAAATAATAGCTGAAATTAGAGCTCCAAACATTGGTACAATGGCCCCAATTGCTACCACAAATCCAATTAAAATTGCATATGGAATACTCAACAATGTACATCCTAGTCCTACTAAAGTACCTAAGATTAAACATTCTAATAAAGTACCACCGATATAATGTTTAAAAGTATCTGTAAATACTTTATAAATATGCACTGCATTTCGATACCCTTTCTTCGGTAAGAATCCTTTTGATAATGTTTGAATATCGGATAAAAATTGTGTCTTATTCAAAAGCACAAAGATAGAAAAAGCCAACGATAAAGCCAGCGTCGTCACCCAAGAAATCGTAGCAGAGATAATACCATTCACTTGATTTACCAATTGACTTGATCCTAAGAAAATATCAGATAAAGATTCAATATTGCTTAAAATTTGAGAATGTTCTATAGAATGGATATCTAAACTGTTGGCAACACTTTCTAATGCAGGAATGGTTTCTGACCATTTTAATAATAAGTTTCGGAAATTATAAAACAAATCTGGCGCATTAGAAATTAGTGCATTAACAGATACGGCAACTTGTGGAATGATTGTCATAAATATTCCTACGACCAAATAAACCACCAAACAGATACTAAGAATATTAGCAATTAAAACTTGTATCTTCGTTTTTTTAATTTTATAAAATCGATTGACTAAATCTAATAGTGCGTTAGCAATAATATTAAAGACAAAAGCCAATCCGATTCCTAATATAAATGGAAATACAATCGAAATAATCCAAGCAATCAAGCCACTGATTTTTTCAGCATAAATAATCACGATTAAAATAATCGCAATCATGATGATGAAATAGGTCGCAAAATCTGCTTGTTTTCGATATTCTTTCGGTACTCGTATCATAATTTTCTCCTTACTTATTCTACCAAGACTGGCCCATAATCACAAGTTGACTTGCCCATCATTTACTATAGAAAGAAAGCCTTTAGGTATGCTATACTGTTGACAATAAAAAACCAAAGGAGTGATGGATGTGAAACGGGTCGATGAATATTTTGCATGTAATGTCTTTAGCCTTGATGTAATGAAGGAAAAACTACCAGATTCTGTATATAAAATCATGGTAGATGTAATGGCAGGTACAAAAGAATTACCAAAAGAAATTGCTGATGATGTAGCCAATGCTATGAAAGATTGGGCTATTGAAAAAGGTGCTACACACTATACGCATTGGTTCCAACCAATGACAGGAATCACAGCTGAAAAACATGATTCCTTTATTAATCCAGACGGACCAAATCATGTTATTAATGAATTCAAAGGAAAAGAATTGATTAAAGGTGAACCAGATGCATCCAGTTTCCCTAGCGGTGGATTACGTGCCACATTTGAAGCTAGAGGTTATACTGCATGGGACCCAACAAGTTTTGCATTCATTAAAGATAAAACACTTTATATCCCTACTCTATTCTGTACATACGATGGAGATGCTCTAGATAAGAAAACTCCCCTATTACGAAGTATTGATGCTTTGAATAAAGCGGCTGTTCGATTATTTAATGTCATGGGATATGACACAAAATCTATTAATGTCTCAGTCGGACCTGAACAAGAATATTTCTTAATTGATGAAAGATTTTTAGAAGATCGACTCGATTTAAATATTACAGGACGTACATTATTTGGATGTCCTCCTGTAAAAGGTCAAGAATTAGATGATCACTACTTTGGAATTATTGAACCTCGTGTTAAAGCGTTCATGGAAGAAGTAGATGAAGAATTATGGAAATTAGGAGTATACGCAAAAACTGAACATAAAGAAGTGGCTCCTTGCCAATATGAATTAGCGCCTGTTTATACAAGTGCTAATATTGCCAATGACCAAAACCAAATCACTATGGAAATGCTTAAAAAAATAGCTTCCAACCATGGATTGTGTTGTTTATTACATGAAAAACCGTTTGATGGCGTCAATGGTTCTGGAAGACATAACAACTGGTCATTCACAACTGATACGGGTGAAAATGTATTAGAACCTGGTAAAAATCCAAAAGATAACATTCGTTTCTTAACTGTATTATCTGCCATCATTAAAGGGGTAGATGAATACCAAGACTTATTACGTTTATCAGTTGCCACTGCTGGAAATGACTTACGTCTAGGAGCAGACGAGGCCCCTCCTGCTATTGTATCCATTTACTTAGGAGAAGAATTAACCGCTATTTTAGAAGCGATTGAACAAGAAAAAGAATATGTAGATAGAATCAATACTAAATTAGAGTTGGGTGTTAGTTCCATTCCTACTATTTCAAGAGATACAACGGACCGTAACCGTACCAGTCCATTTGCCTTTACTGGTAATAAATTTGAATTCCGTATGTTGGGATCTAATTTGAACATCTCTTGTCCTAATACAATCTTAAATACGATTGTTGCCGAAGAGTTAACACAATTTGCTGCTGAACTTGAATGTTGTTCTAAAGATGAAATGATGGATGCAACTATCAAATTAATTCGAAAGACAATTAAAGATCATAAAAGAATTATCTATTCAGGAAATGGATATTCCGAAGAATGGCACCAAGAAGCCTTGGAAAGAGGTTTACTTGAATTCCGTACAACGGCTGATGCCATCCCTCATTATACC
>CADBTK010000019.1 GCA_902797585.1 Erysipelothrix rhusiopathiae | reverse complement strand
AATGCACGTGAACTGTAATTGGAACGATAAAGAATAGCCATATCTTTGTAAGCCGTTCCTTTTTTATGTTCTTTTTGAATAGCACGAATAACATTTCGTGGCTCTTCATTATCATCCAAAGCAGGCATCGTTTGAATTTTATCTTGCCCTTCAATATCGGTATATAAATCTTTTTCAATACGATTTTTATTATTGGCAATCAAGGCATTCGATGCATCCAATATCGGTTGTGTCGAACGATAGTTTTGATTCAAAATGATTGTCTTTACATTTGGAAAGTCTTTATCAAAACGCATAATGATGTCTACACTTGCTCCACGCCAAGTATAAATTGTTTGATCCGGATCTCCTACGACACATAAGTTCGTATTAGGTCCTTTTAACATACGAATAATTTGGTATTGAACCATGTCAACGTCTTGAAACTCATCGACATGAATGTAGTCCAATCGTTTTTGCCATTTTTCTCTTACGCTTTCTTCTTGTTTCAATAAGCGTCTTCCCTCTAATAACAAATCATCAAAATCCATAGCCTTTAAATCGATTCGCTTTTCTTCATAATATCCATACAACTTTGCCATGATTTCTTGTTCTTCATTAAATGCTAAGTCTAATGCTTGCTCGGGTGTTACCCCATTGGATTTAGAAGAAGAAATATATCCAAATAATTTTGGATATGGCATCGCCTTACGATCAATATCTAATTTTTTATAATAAGGAGCAACCAATTGAGCTTGGTCATCACGATCTAAAATCGCAAATGATTTTGGATAACCTAAATAAGTTCCATCTTCACGTAAAATTCGTACACATAAAGAGTGAATAGTACTAATGCGCACTAAACGGGCATCGTCTTGAATTAAATCAAATAAACGTTCTTTCATCTCTTCGGTTGCTTTATTGGTAAATGTAATAGCCATAATTCGGCTTGGATAAATACCGATTTCCTTTACTAAATAAACAATTCGGCTCATTAAAACACGGGTCTTTCCACTTCCGGCTCCCGCTACAATTCGTACATCTTGGTCCACTGTTGTGGCCGCTAATTTTTGTTGTTTGTTTAAGTGTTCTAAGGTTATTTGTTTCATGGTATCACCGTGTTCTATCATATCATATAAGTTGACATTCCTAATGGAAAAAAGGACACTTTTTATTCATGTCCCTTTCGCTTCAACACTCTTAGTTTTTGTTTTAAATCATTCGAAATTCGTCTGCTTTCGATGCACTTTTGAATCGCTTTATTATGTGTCCAAACATCCAATAATTCTTTTTCAAATATTGGATAAGTTGCCTTTTCTTGTTTTGCAAGTGCAGTGGCAAAATACCATGCACGCATCATATTTATATAATATGTGTCCTTATCTATATTTTGCACCCAATCTAAATAGATGGAATCAAAAGCATCATCCAAATAATATCGCATCAATACACCTATTGCATATCGAACAGTATATTCGTAATCATCTTCTAACCAGATATAAACCTTTTCTTTTACTTGGTTTAAATGTTTTTTAAAAATAGGTGTTGCTAAAGAGTCGCATGTAGCCCAATTATCGATGTATGGTAAAAAGTCTTCTACTCTTTGAATACATTGACTATAGTCTTTTATTCGACCAATCAAAAAAGCATGTAAATTATTCTCTTCATAATATGTATGAGGTAATGTATCCAAAAACTCTTGTACTTGATCTTGATCTAATTCTTTTGCTAGTTGTCTTAATGCAGGACTACGAACTCCAATGATGGTTTCTTTATCTACTGTCGGAATAAGGCTAGCAGTAAAATCTTTATATTTTATATCTGCCAAAGAAAAGAGTTTTTCTTGAATTTCTCTCATGATCCGACCGATGGCATCCATTGACTATTTTTAATGCAAAATTGGATATAGTCCAAATCTTTTTCATCCGCAATAACGCAATGGAAATAAATTGGTTTTCCTTCCTTTTCTTTCTTTGCTTCAATAATCAAATGATCGTCTTGTTGAATCTGTTTACTATCTTCATTTTCTAAATATTCACAGATATTAGGATTATGACTGGCTTGAATCAACCAATGCCAATGTTCTTCTTGTGTATATGGAGCCATAATACATAAAGATTGACTTACTTTATCTACACTTCGCAAACTTGCCCCATGGGCAACGATTTGCAAATCGTCGTATAAATGATAAACATCGCTCATACGATATGGCTTAATCTCTTGATCCATTGACACACATTCAGTCAATATTGGTTTTCGATCTACATAGGACAACAATTCTTGATAGATATCCATCGGCAATGGAATATATGGATCTAGTGAATGTGCTAGTTCCAACATATCACAGATTTCATGCGCATATTTAATCGATAATTCATTAATATTTGTATATTCTTTTAATCCTTCTTTAACATATCGATACAAAGCAACTTGACGATAGTATTGTGCATCTTTATCCCAATCATTCCAAATATAGAAATATGGCATTAAATCTTTTTCTGACATTCGTTTCAATGTCTCTTTATCAAGATACCCAAGGATTGTAGGTACCTTTCCTTCTTTGACCATAGGATAAAATAGTGTTTCATCATATATTGTATTTACGCGCAACATATCTTCGCTATTTAATAACAATCCTTTTAAATATGTAATTTCATCTTCATAGA
Source organism: Erysipelothrix rhusiopathiae (assembly GCA_902797585.1). GTDB lineage: Bacteria > Bacillota_I > Bacilli_A > Erysipelotrichales > Erysipelotrichaceae > RUG14284. The sequence goes on along the minus strand of CADBTK010000019.1, from coordinate 2,228 downwards.
TTTGAACCAACCGATCAAAATTTCCATCTTGGTCATAGTTTAAATCGTCATACAATTCAAATTGTTTTCCTAATTCTGTTTGAATATCCAAAAAGAAATCTACGACAAAAGCATGGTACCCAGGTCCTCCATGTCGAGTACTACTCGAACAAGATATCGCTCCCTCTTTTTCCTCGATTGTAATGACTCCTTGTGGGCATGCATGAATGGAAACAACATCATTTTTCTCTTCTAATTGCACTTGTTCCCGTTGACATAGCGCCACCACAACATCATAAAACTCTTGATGTTCTTTTTTTGTTAATGTATTAATTTGCATTTGAACAAACATGAAAACCTCCTATATTAATGATAAATATCGTAATAAAAATAACCAGAATGTCAGTGTAAAAGATGATAAAACAGTTGTCAATACAATAACGGCTGCACTTAATTGCCCGGTATGCCCCATATTTTTAGCCATCACAAAACAACTGACTGTACTCGCCGATCCCAACATGACTAATATAGCTACCAATTCACTTTCTCTAAATCCTAAGCGAATGGCTATCGGCATAAATATCATCACAAATACAACCAACTTTAATAATGTCGCAACCATGGCAGGACGCCAAACTTCTTTCACAGATGATAACTTGATACTTCCTCCTAGTGCCATTAAACCTAAAGGACTAGCTAAAGCTGCAATAGAATCTACTGTTTTTGAAAGAATCACAGGATGTGGAAGATGCAACAAAGAATACACAGTCCCCACAACAATTCCAATCAAAATAGGATTGGACAATATTCCTTTGATACATTCTTTCAATGTACTTTGTTCTAATTCTTTATCGGATGTTATCGTTAAAATAATAACGGCAAATATGTTATACAAAGGAACTGTTCCTATTACCATTAAGGGTCCCATACCTACATGTCCATAAATATTTTGAATAAAAGCCATCCCTAATAAAGTTGCACTACTTCGATAAGCCACTTGTGTAAACTCCCCACGATGCGAATGATTTTTTAACATCAACGAAAAACCATATGAGATTAGAATGGATAGACTGGTTGCCAAAAAACAAAAACCAATATATTTAATATCCCATACTTGACGAAAAACTTGTCTCGACAAGTCTTTAAACATTAAAACTGGTAAGGCAACCAAAAAGACAAATTTATTCAATTGATTGACAAAAGGTTCTGAAAAAAGATGCCAATGTTTGAACAAGGCACCTAATACCATTAATAAAAAAATCGGAATTGTGGCTTCCAAACTAAAAATCAAGTGATTCATGTTCTCATTATAAAACACATGTTTTTGTTTTTGAATAGATAAGATATAATATAGCCATGAATCAAATTGCAAATCAATGGAAAGATTATGAAATAATCGACACAGGAAATAAAGAAAAGTTAGAACGTTGGAAAAGTGTGACACTTCGTCGCCCTGATCCTGTTTGTATTTGGCCCATTGAAGATGAGAGCCAATGGAACCAAGCCGACGCTTGGTATCACCGTTCCAAAAAAGGTGGCGGTCACTGGGAAGTAAAAACGAAAATGAAAGAGTTTTGGACCATTCAATACAAAGATTTATTCTTTAAGATTAGTCCAACTGGATTTAAGCACACTGGACTCTTTCCTGAACAAGCGGCCAATTGGGATTTTATGATGAATTCGATTCGCGATTCTAAGCGTGATGACATTCGTATATTGAATCTATTTGCCTATACAGGTGGAGCTACAATGGCTTGTTCCAAAGCAGGCGCAAAAGAAGTTGTACATGTCGATGCGGCCAAAGGAATGATTCAATGGGCAAAAGACAATATGCATCTTAATCATTTAGAAAACAATACCATTCGTTTTCTAGTAGATGATTGTTTAAAATTCGTTAAAAGAGAACAACGTAGAGGAAGAACCTATCATGGAATTATTATGGATCCTCCTAGTTATGGACGTGGCCCAAACCAAGAATTATGGAAATTAGAAGATTCTCTTTTTGAACTTATTGAAGAAACAAAAAAACTTCTAGCCGATGATGCTCTATTCTATATTGTCAATTGTTATACAACCGGTTTCTCTTGTGCTACTTTACAAGAAAGCATGCAACGCGCTTTTTCAGATCGGGACGGAAATATTGAAACGGGAGAAAACTTATTACCTGTCACAAATAAAAATAGTGTATTACCTTGTGGTATATTTGGTCGTTGGACACATAAATAAAGATCATCTTTCGATGATCTTTT
>CADBTK010000018.1 GCA_902797585.1 Erysipelothrix rhusiopathiae | reverse complement strand
TCCGTCAAGCGGTATTGGAGATGTTGTGGATCTATCAAGAACAATCGAATGATATACGTTGGCTTCAAGAAAGAAATGTTCATATTTGGGACTTATGGGAAATTGAAGAAAATGGAGATTGGTTGGATGTCAATACAGGAAAAGTATTGAAACACTTTGATCCAAAATATGCCCATACCATTGGGACTGCTTATGGATATATTGTTAAACACTTTAAACTCATTGATCGATTGATTGATAGTTTAAAAAATAATCCTGAAGATCGCCGTCGTGTTATGAGTTTGTGGCAAGATGACTATTTAGATACAGCAGTATTGCCAAGTTGTGTATGGTCCAGTGAATGGGATGTTACTGATGGAAAATTAAATGCATGGGTACATCAACGAAGTTGTGATGTTCCTTTGGGGTTACCATTTAATGTGACACAATATGCGGTGTTATTACGCTTGTTGGCACAAGTCTGTGATTTGGAACCAGGAGAATTAAATTGGTCCATAAAAGATGCTCATATTTATGTCAATCAAGTAGATGGTATTAAAGAGCAATTGGAACGTTATCATACAAAAGGATCGCTTCCAGCACCAAAATTATGGATTAATCCAGAAATAAAAGATTTTTATGCATTTGACAATAGCGCAGAAATAAAGGATATTAAATTAGAGGATTATCAACATATGGGAAAAATCGCATTCCCATTATCTCAGTAGGTGAATGATGAAATTAGTGATGATTGCGGCCATTGGTCGAAACAATGAACTTGGGAAAAACAATGATTTGATTTGGCATCTTCCCAAAGATTTAAAATTCTTTTCGCAACAAACCAAAGGTGCAAAAATGGTAATGGGGCGAAAAACTTTTGATTCGCTTCCTGGTATGTTGCCAGGGCGTCATCACATTGTGATTAGTCGATCCAATCCAGATTTACCAAAAGAGGTAGAAGTCTTTTCTTCTGTTGAAGACTTTATGAATGCTTATCAACAGAATGATGAAACAATCTTTTGTATCGGTGGGGCACAAATGTATGCCAACATGTTGCCATATGCAGATACATTAGTATTAACAGAAATTGATGATTCTTGTGATGCAGATGTATATTTTCCATTGTTTAAGAAAGATGAATATACACGTACTTCTATAGGAAAAGAAAATGAAAACGGGCTTTGTTATGAGTGGGTTCGTTATGACAAAAAATAGGACAACAATCTTTTTGTTGTCCTTTTCTTTAAAAAAGATGAAATAGAAAAAGGAGGAGTAGTATGGGTGGTTATTTTGGAGTAGCTTCAAAAGAAGATTGTGTGTTTGATTTGTATTTTGGTACAGATTATCATTCACACTTAGGAACACGTCGAGCTGGAATGGTTGTATATGATGAACAATCTGGTTTTAACCGAGCGATTCATAATATTGAAAATTCGCCATTTCGAACTAAGTTTGAACGTGAAGTCGTAGAGATGGCTGGACAAATGGGAATTGGTAGTATTTCTGATTTTGAACCTCAGCCTTTAATCGTGCGCTCGCAACATGGAACTTATGCCATCACAACGGTAGGAAAGATTAATAACGATGTTGAATTAAGTGAAGAAATTCTCCAAAAATCCGGAGGTCATTTCTCTGAAATGAGTGGTGGTTATTTAAATGCTACTGAATTGGTTGCTTCTTTAATTAATCAAAAAGGAAACATTATTGAAGGCATTCGAAATGCACAAGATAAGATAGATGGTTCGATGGGAATGATGATATTAACACCGAAAGGAATCTATTGTGCCAGAGATAAATTAGGACGCACTCCAATCGTTATTGGAAAAAAAGAAGAAGGATACTGTGCTTGTTTCGAAGAATTTGCGTTTATGAACTTGGGGTATGAACCATATAAACAACTCGGTCCAGGAGAAATTGTCTTCATGGATGCAAACAAAGTGCAGACCTTAGTACAACCTGGGGATAAAATGCGTATTTGTACTTTCTTATGGGTATATTATGGATATCCTGCAAGTAGTTATGAAGGAATTTCTGTGGAACAAATGCGTTATAACTGTGGACGCGCTTTGGCTATTCGTGATGCACAAGAAAACCCTGATTTGGTTGTGGATACGATTGCTGGAGTACCAGATTCAGGGATTGCGGCTGCCATTGG
>CADBTK010000017.1 GCA_902797585.1 Erysipelothrix rhusiopathiae | reverse complement strand
TCTTTGGCATATTTTTCCCAATATTGTAATCGATACTTAGATAACTGTTGTTCAAATCCTGCAAAGAAAGGAACAATTCTTTCCTTATCCCCTTTCCCAATGATTCGAAGGATTCTTTCCTGCACATCTATTTGATCCCAAGTAAGATTTACCACTTCACTAACACGCAGACCACACGCATACATAATGGTGAACATCGTCTGATCACGCATTTGTACATCGTCGGCACTATCAAAGCTTGATAGAAAAGTTTGAACTTCACTAGGAAATAAAAACTCAGGAATCTTTCGTTTATTCTTAGGTGCTTTTATAGATTCCATAGGATTTGTTTGAATCCCAATATATTCATTTAAATAACGATAAAACGAACGATAGGTACTAAGTTTTCTAGAAATGGTTGAATTCTTGGCATGATGTTGTGTTCGATAATCGGCGATAAAATTCAAAAAGACCAAGCGATCTGCCTCTTCAAAAGAGTTGATTCCTTGGGCTTTTAAATAATCCATGAGTTGTTGGAGATCTCTTCGATACGAATCCACTGTTTGTTGGGATTGTGAATTATTTCTATACACATATTGAAGAAACCGTTCCATCAATTCTTTCATAGATTCTCCTTAATACTTTCAATTCGTGATAATGCTTGTGCAGCCATTTTTTCTTTTCTTTCAAACTTTTTGCACTTTTGTTCTAGATGTACTAGACCAAAGTTAGCATTCATCGGTTGGAAATGTTTGGCATCACAATGCGTAATATAATGCGCTTGGCTTCCCATGATACAAGTATTCCCAAATACGATAGGATCTTGCCCTTGTATCATACGAGCCATATTAATTCCGGCAATACAACCACTGGCACAACTTTCAACATATCCTTCTACACCAGTCAATTGTCCGGCAAAGAATAAATCTTCTCTTTTCTTGGATTGATATGTTTCCAATAAAGCTTCTGGTGAATTAATAAATGAGTTTCTATGCATGACTCCATAACGAGTAATATTTAAATTCTCTAGTCCTGGAATTAAAGAAAAGACTTTTCTTTGTTCAGGCCACGTTAGATGTGTTTGGAATCCTACAATATTATATAAAGTAGCTCCTACGTTATCTTGACGCAATTGAACCACCGCAACTGGATGATGATTTTCATCCTTCGCTAGTCCCACTGGTTTCATAGGTCCAAATAATAATGTTTTCTTTCCACGTTTAGCCATTTCTTCAATCGGCATACATCCTTCAAAGACATTGATTTCAAAATCATGCATCTTTGCACATTGCGCATTGACAAGCGCATCATAAAAACGATCAAACTCTTCTTGGTTCATCGCACAGTTAATATAACTAGCTTCCCCTTTGTCATAACGAGATTTATAATACGCCTTGGAAAAATCAATCGAATCTTTTTCAACAATAGGTGCCGCAGCATCATAAAAATGTAAATCATCTTGTCCAATAAACTCTTGAATGGATTTTGATAAAGCATCACTTGTCAATGGACCAGTAGCAATAATACATGGTCCATCTGGAATACTAGTTACTTCTTCATATGTGATACGAACCAACGGATGATTTTTCAATGTTTCCGTAATTTGCTTAGAAAAGTTATTACGATCGACTGCCAAAGCACTTCCGGCAGGAACGGCATTCTCATCGGCTGCTTTCATAATTAAAGAATCCAATTGACGCAATTCTTCTTTTAACACACCTACGGCATTATTCATCACATTAGAGCGAAGTGAATTGGAACATACCAATTCTGCAAACTGATCCGTATGAAAAGCCGGAGGACTTTTTTTAGGGCGCATTTCAATTAAATGCACCGGTATCCCCCGTTTTATACATTGATAAGTTGCTTCGCATCCGGCTAATCCGGCTCCGATAACAGTTACTTCTTGCATATTAGCTTTCCTTTTTCTTTGGTTCTTTTTTAATATAACGACATTTCGGATAATTCGAACATCCGACAAAAGTCGTTCCATAACGAGACTTACGTCTTACTAGTTCATGCCCACAATCTGGACACATCTCTCCAGTGGGCTCAGGTTTAGCCTTTTCTTTTAAAGGCACGATTGTTTTACATTTTGGATAATTAGAACAAGCCCAGAAAGGTCCATAGCGTCCTTTTTTGACCACCATTTTCCCTCCGCAGTTAGGACATGTTTTTTCTTCATCACTTTCAGGAATTTTTTCTTCCTCTAAAGTATCCGTATATTTACATGTCGGGAAATTGCTGCAGGAAATAAATTTTCCAAAGCGTCCATTACGATAAACTAGTTTCGATCCACATTCTGGACAATCTTTTCCCACTTCTTCCAATTCTTTCTTTGGCATCTTTTCATAGGCATCATCAACCAATGGTGCAAACTGATTATAGAAAGTATGTAAGTAGTCAATGTTATTAACATCTCCATCGGCAATTTGGTCCAATGTATTTTCCATATTAGCGGTATATTCGACATTAATAACGGATTGGAAATATTCTTGAAGTTTTTCATCCGTTAAAATTCCTTGTTCACTTGGAACAAAGACTTTTGTTTTTGATTTTTCTGTGCTTTTTTCTAAAGAAGCATATCCACGTTTTTGTAGTGTATCAATAATTGTGGCATATGTACTAGGTCGCCCAATTGATTTTTCTTCCAACTCTTTAATTAACTTTGCTTCTGTATAACGAGCAGGTGGTTCTGTAAAATGTTGTTTTCCTGTCACTTTGACATCTTTTAACACTTCATCTTTTTCTAGTACTGGTAAGATTTCATCATTATTTTTTTCGTATTTAGAATACACTTTTGTATATCCATCAAAAGTCATCACTTGACCAGAAGCACGGAAGTCACACCCATTTTGTGAAAGAGTTACAGTAGTTACATCAAAAGTTGCATCTTTCATTAAACTTGCGATCGTACGTGCATAAATCATGGAATATAAACGATATTGTTCATTCGTTAAATATTGTTTCACACTTTCTGGTGTGTGATTAATATTGGTTGGACGAATGGCTTCGTGCGCATCTTGAGCATTATCGGAATTCTTTTGACGCACTCTTCCCTTATATTCTTTTCCATATGTTTGTTCAATATAGTTTAATGCATCTTGTACAAATACTTCGGATAAACGAGTAGAGTCCGTACGCATATAGGTAATCAACCCTTCTTGGCGATCTCCTAATTTAATCCCTTCATATAAACGTTGGGCAATACTCATGGTACGACGAGCTCCCATACTTAGTTTCGTACTAGCTTCCTGTTGTAAAGTAGAAGTAGTAAAAGGCATCTTAGATTGACGTTTCTTTTGTTTCTTTGTTAAATCCGATACAACAAACTCACCCGTACAACGTGCAATTACATCGTTGGCTTGGTCTTCTTTTTCAAGTTTTGGTTTCTTTCCATCGACTTTTACTAAATCCGCTGTAAATTCATTTTTATCTTTTTTTACATCCGCATGTACGGACCAATATTCTTGTGGAACAAAAGCTTTAATTTCATTTTCTCTTTCCACAATTAAGTGCAAGGCCACCGATTGTACACGACCAGCTGATTTCGATTGAATTTTATTTTGAAGTAATTTGCTTAATTTAAATCCAATGATACGATCTAACATTCTTCGTGTTTCTTGTGAGCGCACCAAATCCATATCAATTTTCTTAGGTTGTTCCATAGCTGCTAAAACAGCCGGTTTG
>CADBTK010000016.1 GCA_902797585.1 Erysipelothrix rhusiopathiae | reverse complement strand
TAGAAATGACAGGTGAATTGCCTGATGCGGTTGTTGCCTGTGTTGGTGGAGGATCGAATGCGATGGGTATGTTTGCAGGATTCTTAAATGATCCAGTCGATATCTATGGAGTTGAACCTCTTGGTCGTGGAGAAAAATTAGGAGATCATGCCGCAAGTCTTACTTTTGGAGAAGAAGGAATTATGCATGGATTCAACAGTATTATGTTAAAAGATGAAAATGGAGATCCAGCACCTGTATACTCGGTAGCTTCTGGACTTGATTATCCATCCAGTGGACCAGAACATGCATTCTTGCATGACATTGAACGTGTTAAATATGACATGATCGGAGATGATGAAACGATTGATGCATTCTATGAATTATCAAGAATGGAAGGAATTATTCCTGCTATTGAAAGTAGTCACGCCGTTGCCTATGCTTTAAAACTAGCAAAAGAAATGGGGAAAGGGTCTATCTTAATCAACTTGAGTGGACGAGGAGATAAAGATATGGACTACGTCATCGAAAAATACGGAATCCGATAAAAGAGATGAGCCTTTAGAGAATAATCTAGAGGCTTTTTTTGTATAATGAATTTAGTCTTATCAATGGAGTGATAATAATTATTAATATCTAATGATAAAGAGATACTATTACACAAATTTTTGATAGAAGACTATGATAAATGTAAGTAATGAAGGAGGATGTCATTATGAGTCAAATATATAAAAGTGCAGCCGATTTAATTGGGAATACGCCATTAGTAGAAGTAACCAATATAGAAAAAAAATTGGGATTAAAAGCACGTATTTTAGTGAAACTAGAATATTTAAATCCGGCAGGAAGTGTCAAAGATCGTATTGCTAAGGCAATGATTGAAGATGCCGAAGAAAAAGGATTATTAAAAGAAGGGTCTGTTATTATTGAGCCAACTAGTGGAAATACAGGAATCGGTTTAGCTTCTATTGCAGCAGCAAAAGGATATCGCATGATATTAACAATGCCTGAAACGATGAGTGTTGAACGAAGAAATATTTTAAAATCTTATGGAGCTGAAATTGTCTTGACCCCAGGAAGTCAAGGAATGACAGGCGCAATTGCCAAAGCGCAAGAATTAGCGGATGAAACAGAGAATAGTTTTATTCCTGGACAATTTGTCAATCCTGCCAATCCAGCAATTCATAAAAAGACAACAGGTCCAGAAATTTGGAATGATACCGATGGACAAGTGGACGTCTTTATTGCTGGTGTAGGTACTGGTGGAACAATCACAGGAATTGGCCAATATTTAAAAGAACAAAAGCCAGATATTCATATTGTTGCTTTAGAGCCAGAAGATTCACCAGTGTTATCGAAAGGGCAAGCAGGACCACATAAAATCCAAGGAATTGGAGCAGGATTTGTACCAGATGTATTGGATACAAATGTCTATGATGAAATCTTTGTAGCTTCCAGCCAAGATGCATTTGATAGCGCAAAACTATTGGCAAAAAAAGAAGGAATCTCAGTAGGAATATCTTCTGGGGCTGCTTTATTTGGAGCTATCCAATTAGCAAAACGCTCAGAAAATGAAGGGAAGACAATTGTTGCCTTATTGCCAGATAGTGGAGACCGTTATTATTCGACTCCATTATTTACTGAATAATGAAATAGCCTCTTTTTAAGGAAAGAGGCTTTTTATATGAATAAAATTTGTGTTTTTCAAAATCTTTACTTAATAGAAAATAAATAAGAGTAAAATAAAGTTATAACAAAGTAGGAAATATCATGAACAAGAAAATAAGATATAAGCTATTAACGCAAGTAGTAATTTTATTCTTAGTAGGTTCACTCATTACTGGGCTAATCACTTATCTATCCTCTCGTGATCGCGCGCAAAAAATTGTTTGGGAACAAACAGAAGAAAGAGCCACAGATACAATTAAAGAGGTAGAACGGTATGTCTCGGATATTCCAACACATGAGTGGTTGCTCAAATATTGGATGGATAATTGGGATAAATTAGATATTGAATACGATGTCGAATATTCTACCGGGACAAAAACAGAAGAAAAGGTTCGAAAATTAACAGGGCAACGTCCGGATTTACAACTTTCTTATGTCTCGCAAGAACAAGTGGATGCGATGAGCCCAGAAGAACAAAAACTCTTTGCGGAAATCACTTATTCTTGGATGTTGACACGTGTTAACCAAATTAAACAAAGTTATAATGTAGACTTCTTATTCTGTGTGGCAGCTGATAAAGATTTTAAGCACCAATTCTTTATTTTTAGTGGAGCAGAAAAAGGGGCTAAGCGTGGAACAAACTATGAAGAAGCATATATACTTGGGACGCAAGTGGAAGTGACTGAAAGCCAACAATTGGCCATGAAAAGAGCTAAAAAGAGTGAATCTCATTTAGCCAATGCCGGAGTATATGTGGATTACTATTCTTATTGGATGGATATTGGAGATACTTCCTTATTTATGGCGATGACATATAACGCATCGAATATGTTGGGAAAAGTACAAAAAGATACAATTAAAGATACAATCTTTGCGGTAATCTTCCAATTAATCTTGATGGTATTGAGTTTGATTCTATTGAATTTATATATGATCAAACCATTAAAAAGAATTCAAGAATCCATTCGCGATTATAAAAATGATAAAAATAGTAAACAAGTAGAACGAAACATGAAAGAGATTCAACTAAAGAACGAGATGGGGGAACTATCTCATGATGTCGTTGATCTTACACATGAAATTGATGATTACGTCAACAAAATAGAAACAATTACAGCCAAGGAAAAACAAATAGAGACTGAATTGAATATGGCCAAACAGATTCAATTAGCTGTATTGCCGCACATCTTCCCACCATATCCAGAAAGAGAAGAGTTTGATTTATATGCGATTATGGAACCAGCGAAAGAAGTAGGTGGCGATTTCTATGATTTCTTCTTAATTGATGAAGATCATTTGGGTATGGTTATGGCAGATGTATCTGGAAAAGGAGTGCCAGCAGCCTTATTTATGATGGTGTCTAAAATTATCATTAAAAGTTATGCTCTATTAGGTCTTTCACCGCAAGAAGTAATTGAACGCACCAACAAGGCACTTTGTTCTAATAATCAAGTAGATATGTTTGTGACAGTATGGATTGGAATCTTGGAAATATCGACAGGTAAAATTGAAGCATCCAATGCAGGGCATGAACCACCAATCGTGATGAGGGATGGTAAGTTTGTGTTAATGAAAGACAAACATTCATTCGTTGTAGGAGGTTTACCAACAGTAAAATACAACCAATATGAATTCACTATTCAACCAGGGGATACGCTATTCTTATATACCGATGGATTACCAGAAGCTTGTGATAGTAATAAAGAAATGTTTGGGTTGAATCGATTGGTGGATACATTGAATGAGGGAAATGCTCAATGTGCAGAACAAATTGTCAAAAATGTTAGAGATAATATTGAATCTTTTGTAGGAGATGCAGAACAATTTGATGATATGACAATGTTATGTATGACATATAAAGGAATAAAGGAATAGGCGAAACTATTCCTTTTATTTATTTATGTGATTTTTCATGAAACTTGCCTTGATTTGAAGGAATTCTTCCATCTTTTGCATAAGGGCAAATAGCAATGCGCGATCTTCGAATTCTTTTCGATCTTTTGGAAGAGGCGTTTGACTCATCTTTTGATTGAGTTGATAGAATTGTTCCAATAAATCATGGGCTGGATTATCTTGATCAAATTCGTTGGCAACAGTGATGAAAAAATTAGAAATCATTTTTGCGGTAGAAGGTGTTGTTTCTAATTGACGAGCAAGTTTATACATCTCTTGAAGAGATACTTGTTGGTTTTTACGCATCGAAATATATTGTTGATCGTATGTATCGTTGGTTCGAAGTTGATTTTCATAGTTTTGATCAGCGATATGTTCCGCATGATGAATCACTCGATTTAACTTTTGAAAATTTTGATATCCATAATCGCTTTTATCTTCCGTGAGAATGTGGTCGGCCATTTGGTGTAATATTTTAATTATTTGATTATCAGCTTTTGTCTTTAACTCTTCGATATAATCGACATCTTTTTTTAAGTGGATATTAGCTAATATTCCTGCAAGGATTCCAATGATAAAAATCGCAATCTCATTTTTCATGGCAGGCCAGTTCATATTTCCAAATGTTAAAAAATGAGAAATGATGACCGCATTAACGGTAATAGAAGATTCCCAATGATAGAAAACACAAATCGAAATATAGAAAAAGAGAAAAGCTAAAAAAGCTTGGGTAGTAAAGCCCATTGTATGGAACGTTAAGGCGGCAATTCCTAAAGCGGCAATAAATGATATGGTTCTATGAATGGCTGTAGTAATTGTACTTTTCTTTGTAGGTTGGATAGATAAAATCGCAACGATTCCTGCCTGCATGGCAAAATCTAAATGTAAGATTTCAGCTAATAGAATAGATAGAATGGCTGCTCCTGCAATTTTTATAATATTTATAATCACTATGGCCCTCCAGTCTTTCTTGTATTATACAAAAAATATATAAAAATGAGGGAAGAAACGGTTTGAAATACAAAGTGAGTTGTTTTAACATTATCAATATGAAAAAACGGTTATTTATTCTTCCAATCATGGGTTTGGTTTTGTTAGGAAGTGCTGTGATTGATCAAGAGATAATTCAAATAGAATCTATAAAAAAAGAAATTGTTGTTGAATACAAAGAAAAGGTTCAACCTCAAAAAATCAAAGCGTATAAAGTGCATACTTTGATTCCCTTTTGGAAAGAAGAAGTGAAAGTAAAAACGATTTCAAATGTGGATACCAACAAATTAGGTGATTATAATGTTAT
>CADBTK010000015.1 GCA_902797585.1 Erysipelothrix rhusiopathiae | reverse complement strand
GCAAATGTATGAACAAAAGGAACAAAACCTTTCACCGATAAACCAGCAGCTACACCAAACATATTAGCTTCGGCAATTCCACATTGAATATAATTATCTGGGTGTTTTTCTTGAATGCGCCCTGATTTGGATGCCCCAGCCAAGTCTGCTTCCAAGGCTATGACATTGTTGTCGCAATCGATGCATTGGTTAATCGCATCGGCCACAACAACACATAAATCGGTTCCCATTTGTGTACGATCTTCGACTAACTTAAACATCTTGTTCCTCCTTTTCAACAAACACTTTACAATCAGCAATGGCTTGATTCGTTGCATCATTAATTTCGTCATTGCTAAATTTTACTGAGTGGTTTGATAATAAAGTTTCAAAGTAAGGAACCCCTTGTCCTTTAATGGTGTCTAGAACAATACAAACTGCTTGGTCTTTTACTGTTTTGGCACTTTCTATTGCGTGATCAATACTTGTGACATCATTTCCTTTTGCTTCAAATGTTTTAAAACCAAAGGCTTCCATTTTCTTACAAATATCAAATGGATTCATAATATCTTTTGTATATCCATCCAATTGACGCTTATTATTATCAATCATCACGATACAGTTATTTAATTTGTATTGGGCAATAAATTGAAAAGCTTCCCAACATTGCCCTTCATTTAATTCTCCATCTCCAACAATTAAATAAGTATATGATTTTTCTTTTCTTAGCTTTTGTCCATAGGCAATTCCTGCAGCAGAACTGGTCCCTTGTCCTAATGATCCAGTTGTCATATCAACACCTGGCGTTTTTGTACGATCGGGATGACTTGGAAGAATGGTTCCTCCATCATTCAATGTGAATAATACTTCTTTATCAAAGTATCCTTTTTCTGCAAGAGCTGAATACCAAACAGGTCCTGAGTGTCCTTTTGAAAGAACGACCATGTCACGATCTTCTTTTTTAGGATTGGTTGGATCAACATTCAGTTGTTTTCCATATAGAACTGCCATCGTCTCTACTAAAGATAATGATCCTCCGACATGTCCATACCCTCTATGCAGAAGCATCTCTAAGACATCGCAACGTATTTTTGAAGCCAATACTTTCAATTGTTTTTCTTGATTACCTTCCATGCCAGTACCCTCCTTCACTTTTAATTATGAATTTTTTCCATAAAAAAACGAGAACAAAACTCTTCAACTTTTTGTGCAAAAAATAACAAACCTTTCAACACCTTGCACAAGGTTGTGCAAATAAATCATTATTCAATCCAATAAGTTTGATCGGACATAGAAAAAGCTTGTTTGAGTTTTGAAGACACTTCTTCATAGGAAAGAATGTTTTGTAAAACAATGACACGAGGGTATCCTTGAATCTTTGATGACAAATCTTTTCCCACTACAAAAATATCCGCCAACTCTGGATGGATATTTTGCCAAGATTGATGGAATACATGTGTATTTTCGATTTTGGCTTCTTGAAGAGTTCTTTCAATGTTCATTTGAATAATTGCTGAACTTGCCAAACCTGCTCCACAAGCACACATGATAGTTATGACCTTTTTCACATTTACCTTCTTTTCTCTTTAACTATATCAAAAAAGACACCCAGATGGGTGCCTTGTTATCGCAATAATTATTCGATGTGGAATGTATCGCTTTCTTCAGCAAAAGCCTTTTCCAATTTTTCGCTTAATTCTTGCATAGACATAATTTTTTGAAGTACTACGACTCTAGGATAATCTTTCAATTGAGGCGCAATATCTTTTCCAACAACAAATAAGTCTGCGCTGTTTGGTGTAATTTCAGACAAAGATGTATGACCGGCTGTTACACCCTCAATATTCATTTTTTTTAAAGCTTTTTCAATGTTCATTTGAACCATCATTGAGCTTCCTAATCCAGAACCGCAACAACACATAACACTATTAATTTTTGCCATGTCATATACTTCCTTTCCTATGCTTCTGCTGCTTCTTCGTTTTTCTTTGGAGCAACATAATTATAAACAATTGGCGCTAAGAATACCAAGATACATACAATCATCAATCCATTTCCTTGGATGTATTGAGCAATATTTCCAAATACAATTCCCATTACAGAGAAATCTGCATCAGAGAATGTAGTATTAGAGAAACTCAACGCACCCATAACAGGCATACAGATTGCTGGTAAGAATGTGATTGCCAATCCGTGCATGAATGCTCCGAATACACATCCTTTTAATCCACCTTCGGCATTACCAAATACACCGGCTGTCGCTCCACAGAAGAAGTGAGGAACAACCCCAGGAAGAATCAATGCCACTGGAGCAATGTTTTTGTTCCAGATTGATAAAATAATCAACCCAACAATTCCACCAACGAATGATACTAAGAATCCGATCAATACGGCATTTGGTGCATATGGGAATACAACTGGACAGTCAATTGCAGGAATAGCTCCTGGAACCAACTTTTCAGCGATTCCACGGAATGCTGGTACGATTTCACTTACAATTAAACGAACCCCACTCAAGATGATGTATACACCACCAGAGAATGATAATCCACAAGTGATTGCCCACACAGCCCAGTGAGTAGGAGTTTCAGCACCTACGTTTAATAATCCACCTAAGTTTGCATATGTTTCTAATAATTTGTCAGGGTTTTCTGTTAAGATTCCTTTACCTACTGCAACAGCTGTAACAATTAAGAAGAATGCAACCATTGTCAAACCAATAGAAACCGTTGTGTCACGCAAGAATGTCAAACGTTGAGGGAAGTTGATATCTTCTGTACTCTTATCTGCGCTGTTTTTAAACACTTTTGCACATTGAGCTGCAAACCAATACCCAGCTCCACCAAAGTGACCGAATCCTAATTCATCTGTTTCTACAACTTTTTTCATAGTTGGTTCACAATATGCAGGAGATGCCGCAGAGATGAATGCTAATAAACATCCCCCAGCAATCCACAATGGGAACCCTTTTAATCCACCAACGCTTAAGATAACAGCGATCATACATGCCATGTAAAGTGTGTGGTGTCCTGTCAAGAAGATGTATTTCAATCTTGAGAAACGAGCTAATACAATGTTCAACAACATTCCTAAAGCCAT
>CADBTK010000014.1 GCA_902797585.1 Erysipelothrix rhusiopathiae | reverse complement strand
CTTGTGCACAAGCGCCATCACTACATACAAGAGGTACATAAAAATCACGTGGAATGCTCGTTAATAAAACAGTGGATGTTTGAGGATTGACTGTAACCAACATATTGACATCACTACGTGTTAATTCATCAATCGTTCCATAAGAATCATTACCGCTAATAAAGATAGTAAATGGTTTTTGAGTTACATCACTAACAGCATTGGCTGTATTATTCTTCTCTACAAAATATGTAACATTATGAACAACTTTTGTTTTCTCAGAAAAGTCTCTAAATTGTTCAAATTCTTCAATATTATGACGATATCCTTCGTTTAATACCATGGCGTCTATTTTACCATCGTATAAATCTTGTACTTGTTCTGTTAATGCAGTATATTTCTTTTTCTTATAGGAAATGCCTTTTTTATCTAAGTCAGAAAACATTTTTTTCGTTCCTGTCTTATCTATTTCTTTTAATGAACCAATCTTCATTCCATCCAAGTCTTTTACTTTTTCTGCTTCATTCTCTTTTAAAACAATCATAGCTACTGTACTTTTATTCTTTCCAGTATTATCTGTAACCTTTTGAATGAATTGATCTGTTTGATTAATATATAGATTTCCTACAATTAACATAAAACAATTTAACAACAACAATAGCGTTGAAAAGAATCGCGCCACTTTTCGTTGCGCCGCCAAATTTTGTAATAACAATAAGATCGCAATCAAAAGTCCAAGAATAATGCTAGCCAAGATAAAGAATTTGCCTGGTAATATATTCATTTTTGCAACTTGGAACATAAAGAAAGCTCCAGTTGCAACTAAGACAATAGATAAAATTGCCGATATAACTTTATAAAATGTACTTTTTTCCATAAATGTTCTCTCCATAAAACTCAAATCATTCTATCATAATTCTTTTAATCAAACATCTCGATAGAATCTAATGTTTCAAAGAATGATTCTTTCGTAAAATATCTAAGATAAATATTTTTGATACATTCTCTCTTTTTCAAATTCTCTTCTATTGTTTCTTCACAGACTTGTTTAGCTAATGCATCTAGATTTTCTTCATTTAAATTATAACCAATATTGTAGTGTTGACATAATTCATTCGTATCTCCACCAATGGTATTAATAAGTGGAACT
The DNA here is from genome assembly GCA_902797585.1 of Erysipelothrix rhusiopathiae. Taxonomy (GTDB): domain Bacteria; phylum Bacillota_I; class Bacilli_A; order Erysipelotrichales; family Erysipelotrichaceae; genus RUG14284. Next base: position 1,596 of record CADBTK010000014.1, on the reverse strand, counting down.
TGGCCACACATATAGTCTAATGATTTCATAGATAAACCAACCACTACACTTTCTTTCATGATATTTAAAGCATAATGACATTGATCAAATACTGTTTGTTTTTGATCTTGTTGATATAAAGAACCATGATCTATCACTTGAACACCTTGGCTCTCAACCGATTGAATCAATAGATCTTTCGATTCTCCATGACCAATAATATGTAAAACCGTTGGTTTATATTTTTGACAATTTGATAAAAAGGAACCAATACGATCAATATCAATAATATTATTAATAGCTCCTAAATAACAAAAATGAATCTCATCGTCTTTTAATTGTGTATATAAATCTAATGGTTTTTCTTCCCTAGCCCAAAATAAAGTTTTTACTTTATTAGAATTCATTTGTGGCAAAACACTTTGAAATAATTCACATTCTGTAAAAACCACATCTGCATAGTTAATAAAACCATCTCGTTGATTTTTCCAAATGCTAAAAGGCCAATATGTTTTAAAGTGATTAATAGGCATGGTTTCAGGCCATACATCAATTACATCAAAGAATAGTTTTGTGTTAGGACATTCTTTTTTATAAGTAGCCATTGCCTTTGTTAGTGCATTAGGCGGAATTAAACAATGAATGAAATCTGGTTGTAGTTTACGAACTTCTTTCAAACAATCTTGGGCAAAACCGTAATGAGAACGTAAACGATCAATGGAAAGGTTTTTTAAATATTTACGGACATTAATAAGAATGTCAGCCCCTTCAACACTAGATTCCGATTTTTTTACATGAGAAAAATTAGAGGCAATAAATGTTACTTCATGTCCCTTAGATTCATAATATTCTTTTAACATTTGTACTCTTGGATAACATGTATCAAAAGCACTAATTAAAACTCCATGCATTAATTCTCTTGTTTCCCTTCTTGGATTCCCTCACTTTTTAAAACACTGGTAAATGTTTTCAAAAAAAGTGATAAATCCTTTAAAAAAGTAATATGTTGTACATATTGCCCATCAAAATTTGCTTTTACTGGAATAGGTAGTTCATCCCTTCCATTTATTTGAGCTAATCCTGTTAATCCAGGACGAACAGAACTCGCTCCATTTTTATCTCTTAATTCATTTAAATCGTATTGATTTGTTAAACTTGGTCTAGGCCCAACAATTGCCATATCTCCTAGAAATATATTAAATAGTTGAGGCAATTCATCCAAACTAGTCTTTCTCATGAATTGTCCCATCTTTGTAATATATTGTTGAGGATCTTCTAATAGATGAGTAGGAATATCTTTTGGTGTATCTATTCGCATTGTACGAAATTTAAAAATTTGAAAAGGAATATTATCTTTCCCTGTTCTCTCTTGTCGAAAGAAAATAGGTCCTTTTGAATCAATCTTAATCAATAAAGAAAGAATCAAAAAAACTGGAGATAATACAATTATTCCTATTCCACTGATGATACAATCCAAAATTCTTTTTATATATTTCGAATACATCCTTTACACTCCCCTATAAAAAAACCGAGTAATAATCTACTCGGTTTATTATATCATCATATTTCAATAGAACTCAATAAGATGGATTTCATATCTTCATTCGATATAGAATT
>CADBTK010000013.1 GCA_902797585.1 Erysipelothrix rhusiopathiae | reverse complement strand
GGTTCCACACTCATGATTAAAACCAAATCTATTTGATCTAAAATCGATTCAAATTGAGTAATGTCCGTATTAGGTTTAATGACGATTCCAGCTTGCGCTTTTTTATCATGAATCATTTGTAGACATTGTGAAATCTTTTCACAGTCATTATCAAAAGTTTCCACATGGAATGTAATAATATCAGCCCCTGCTTCAATAAAGATAGGCGCAAAATATGTAGGGTCAGTCACCATCAAATGAACATCCAATACGAGATCAGTCATCTTTCGAAATCCTTTTAAAAGATCCGGACCAAAAGTTAAATTTGGTACAAAATGACCATCCATTACATCAAAATGTAACCATTGTGCTTTGGATGCATTGATTTGATTCATTTGTTCTTGCATATTTGCATAATCCATCGATAAAACAGATGGAGACACAATAATACTATTTTTCATATATTTTGTTTTCCTTTATTTGACAATAATCTTGATACATGGATGGATTAATTTCTCCATGATCTACAGCTTGTTTAATAGCACAATCAGGCTCTTTTAAATGTTGACAGTCATTGAATTTACATTGATTAAGATACGGTTGAAAATCTTTGATAACTTGGTCTAATTGACTAATATCTAGATATGTAAAATCTAAACTAGAAAATCCAGGAGTATCGGCAACCCAACCACCGGCAATCTCATGTAATTCACAATGGCGAGTCGTATGTTTTCCTCTTCCTAAAGCTTTAGAAATCTCTTGTGTTTGAAGTTGGAAAGATGGATCCAAACGATTCAATAAAGAACTTTTCCCTGCTCCAGATTGTCCACATAAAACACTCGTTTTTCCTTTTAGTATTTCTTTTAATTCATCATCATTACTTCCTGGATGCGAATAAAAGATTGTATAACCTGCCTTTTTATACCATTCAAATTCTTCTTCAAAATCTTTGATATCTACTAAATCACTTTTCGTGATACATAATACAGGTTCCACACCTGCTAAACAAACCAAAAAGATTAATCGATTTAATAAATGATCGGAATAATCCGGATCTTTTAAACTCGTAACAATGATGGCTTGATCAACATTAGAAATGGAAGGACGCAATAATTGATTCATCCGTTTACATACTTTATGAATTACATATGTATCTTCTTTTTGTTCAAATTCTACACGATCACCAACCATTGGACTTTTCCCTTTTCGCATTTTTCCACGAGGGCTTGCTAAAATCTTTTGGTCTTGGTATTGAATCGTATATTGATTAGAAATAATTTTAATTACAGTTCCTGTGCATAACTTAGTCATAATAAAGCGTTACCACACTTTCTGAACCTTCTTGCGTATAGGTTGTACCCACTGGAGGATTGACTTGTATAATCTTACCAGTTCCCCCGCCTCCTGATTGACGAGTATTAACCGCAACACCTAACTCATTTAATAAATCTTTTCCTTCTTCTATATCCATACCAATTAATTCTTCCGGTATTTTAATAGTAGGATATTGACTGACAATGAATTTAATCTTTCGATTGGAATCTGGATCAATTCTCTCTCCTGCAGTCAATAAAGATTGTTCCATAATGATACCTGGATTCGTTTCAGCTGCATTGGAGTATTCCACTTGTACATCCAATTGAACACCCGATTGTTCTAATTCATAGAGCACATCATCCAAGTATTCACCTGTATAATCTTTCACTAAAAAAGAAGGGCCTTTTGAAATAGTAACTACAATATCTTCAGAAGTATGAATGAGTTCACCAGGTTTATGATTGGCCGAAATAATATGATCTTTATCGACTTTATCACTAACGGCATAATCAAAACTAATGGAATTAAAGTTATCTGCTTTTAAAATAGAAATCGCTTCTTCTTGTGTCATCTTATTCACATTTGGCATACGTTTATAACCAAACATACCATCCACATGAATAAATCCTGTCCCAATAGCACTTAATGCACAAATTCCACAAAGAATAAGAACAATTCCAAGTTTTGCCGGTAAGGATAAGAAAGATTTTTTCTTTTCTTTCATGACTGGTTGATCTTGGTTTTGTTGGTCGGTATATTGAACAGTTACATGTCCATCATTGACATCTACATTAGAAACAACTGGTGTTTCAATTTCAATACGATCCATATTACGATATTCCCAATCCAAACAATGTTCTAAATCATACAACATTAAATTGGCATGATCATAACGTTCACTACTAACTTTAGCCGTAGCTTTTAGGATAATATTTTCTACCGATTGAGGAATATCAGGATTAAAATCACGAACATATGGCATAGGTTGGCGTAAATGTTTAATCGCGATTTCTGTTGGTGTCTTTCCACTAAAAGGCACTTTCCCTGTTAATAATTCATAAAAAACAATTCCTAAAGAATAAATATCCACTTGTTCTGTGGCATCTTTTCCTTGCGCTGTTTCTGGCGCTAGATAATGAGCCGAACCCATTACCGCATTATTTAAAGTTAATTGCACCGCATCATTGGCTACCGCAATCCCAAAGTCAGTAATTTTAATTGTTCCATCGTCTTTAACCAAAATATTTTGGGGTTTAATATCACGATGAATAATGTTATGTAAGTGGGCGTGTTTAATGGCTGAAGTTAATTGAGTCATAATATGAATGGCTTCTTTTACACTTAGCGCCCCTCTTTGCTGAATCAATTGTTTCAATGTACGTCCACGAATATATTCCATAACAATATAGTGCATGCCTTCGCTTTCCCCTACATCATAAATATCTACAACGTTGGGATGCGATAGTTTACTCGCCGCACTGGCTTCTCGTTGAAAACGCACTAAAGTCATCGGATCTTCGCTCATTTTTTCGCGCAACACTTTAATGGCAACCATCCGATTTAATATGGTATCCTGGGCTAAATAGACATCTGCCATTCCCCCTTGACCGATAAGAGAATCAATCTCATATCGATTGGCTACACGGGTAATTCTTTCTGTCATTGTTTAGCCTCATTTTCTAATAAAATAATTGTACAATTATCAAAACCACCTGCTTCATTGGCTTGATTGATTAAATAATTGACTTTATCTTCCAACGACCATTCTTTATTTTCTACAACAGCTTGAATCTCTTCGTGTAAAACATACCCATGCAATCCATCACTGGAAACAAGTACATATTTGTATTCAGAATCAATTTTATGGAAATCAATTTGGAAAACATGCCAAATACCTAAAGCGTTTGTTAAGGTGTTACGTTGCGCATGTGTTTTGGCTTCTTCTGGCGTAATTTGACCACTACGTAAAAGTTTGGATACCACATTATGGTCTTCACTCATTTGAATCAAACCTTCTTTGTAGTCAGCATAAATACGAGAATCACCCACATTAAAAATATAGGAGGCATATTGTGTAACTAAGATACCAGCACACGTTGTTCCCATCCCTTTTTCTTTTTTCGAACGAATACTTTTGTAGTAAATCGCATCATTTGCTTTATTCAAAACACTTTGAAGCCAATCATTGACTTCATAATCTTTGTGCAATAAAGGCGCTTTTTCAAAAGCTTCTTGGATGGTACGAATGGCAATGTGACTAGCTACTTCACCAGCGGCACTTCCTCCGATTCCATCACAAACAACCGCAATCCAGTCCCCATGTTCATTTTCATGTACATAAAAAGCATCTTCATTATCTTTACGAATTAGTCCTTTGTCTGTATTTCCATAGGCTTTCATGCGTTTTTCCCTTTCTTCATATTCTTAATGCGTAATTGTCCACAGGCAGCATCAATATCTTGCCCATGTTCTTTACGAATTGTACAACGTATATTTTGTTTCATTAATTGATCATAAAAGCGCATTGCTTCTTGATGATTGACTCCTTGATATCCATGTTCATCCACACTATTATATGGAATCAAATTGACATAAGCATTGTATCCACGGATTAATTGTGCCAATTGATTGGCATGAGTCGGTGTATCATTGACCCCTTTTAATAAAATATATTCAAATGTCAAACGACGATTATTCTCTTGGCAATAATAATCAATAGCTTTCATTAATTCACTTAATGGATACGCCTTATTTATAGGCATTAATTGAGAACGTAATTCATCATTTGGTGCATGCAAACTGATCGCTAAATTGTATTGTTTGTGCGCATCAGCAAAAGTATATATTTTAGGAACTACACCACAAGTAGAAATAGTAATATGACGAGAACCTATTCCTAAACCACAATCGTGATTAACGGTTTCTAAAAAGTTCATCACATTCTCATAATTATCAAAAGGTTCTCCCGTTCCCATGACAACAATATGACTTAATCGTTGATCTTTTTCTTTTAAATATTCTTGTACAAACATCACCTGCGCTACCATTTCAGCAGCCGAACAATCTCTTTTCTTCTTCGTTAAACCACTGGCACAGAAATCGCATCCCATATTGCATCCAATTTGACTGGATACACAAACACTATTTCCATAATCGAAGACCATTAAAACACTTTCTAAGGTATCTCCATCTTTTGTTTCTAATAAGAATTTAGTTGTTCCATCTTTTGCCACTTGGCGATCAATCAAACGCAAAGGTTGAATTGTATAATGTTGGGACAATAATTGACGGGCATCTTTACTCAAATTGGTCATTTGATCAATTTCAGTTGCCCCTTCTCTATATAACCACTGAAAAATTTGATGGCCACGAAACGGTTTCCATCCATAATCTTGGGCTAATTCTTTCATTTGATCGTATGTAAAATTATATAAACTTTCCAAAGTATCTCCTCACTGTTTATCCATTATATCATTGATTTTCTATATTGCATCTTTGCCATATAGAAACCATCATTTTTTTCATCTGGAAAGATAGTTCTTTGTTCCAACAGTTCAAAATTTGGATGTTGGCTTAAGAATTTTTCGACTTGTTTCTCATTTTCTTTTTTATTACACGTACATGTTGAATAGACTAATATTCCATTATCTTTAAGATGTTTACTGGCAGAATCTAAAATGGATGCTTGTAAAGGAATCAAAGTATCCATATCTTCCGGTTTCATATGTAATTTAATATCCGGTTTTCTAGCAAGTACTCCATATCCACTACAAGGAACATCGCATAGAATTCGGTCATATTCTTTAAATCCTTCTAACTTTGTGGCATCTTGGCATATAGCATTTACATTAGTAATTCCTAAACGTTTGGCATCATTTTTTATCAATTGCACGCGATGAGCATGAATATCCATTGAATCAATATGACAAGCATCTTGACAAGCTTCTGCCATCGCAAATGTTTTGGTTCCAGGTGCACCGCAACAATCCAGAACATTATCTCCTTTTTGCACATCCATAAATTGCGCGATTTGATACGAACCTAAATCTTGGATACTAATTCTTCCTTCTAGATATTCTTGTGTTTGCATCACTGAATCTTTAGTTGCGATATACATATCTTTTTCTACAGGAATATATGTATCATCTAATACAGTTGTATTCATGGCATTTTTACGAACATATAAAGGCAATATATGTAAACTAGCCCTAGCCATTTGACTAGCTCGATCCCATCCATATTGTGTATTCCACATTTGAATTAACCATAGTGGACAACTCGTTTCCATTGCACATCGTTCTATTTTATCTTCTGGCCATTGGATAGATTGAATATTTATTTTATGTAAAATCGCATTAACTAATTTACTTTCAGCTTGTTTTTTACGCTTTACAATCGTTACCGCTTGGTCAATGATGGCATAACGTGGAACTTTATCTAAAAATAATAATTGATATACACTCATATCTAAGACAATTCGTGTAATTGGCGAAGGATTCTTTTTGACATATTGTTTCCAAACTGACCGACATAACAAATGGTTTTGAATGGTACCATAAAAAATCCGAGTGGCCAAAGCTCGGTCTTTTTCATTTAGTTGGTGTAAGTGATTTCTAAGATATAAGTTAGAGTACTGACCATGATGAATCACTTGATCTAAGGCATTAGTCAACCATTGACGCATATTAATCCTCCAAAGACATCGGATACATATTGATGTCTAATTTAACTCCTGTATTCATGACGTTATGAACATCCACAACTTTCCATACAATAGAATTCAATTCTTCTTGTGATTTTGATTTTAATATTAAACGAACGCGATTTTGTCTTTGACGCATCGAAACTTCTATTGGACCTAGTATTTTATAGTCATTAAATTCTTCTTTGATTCGATTGGCTGCATTGGTTGCTCCTTGAATCGAAGGATGTTGAAAAATTAAAGTACATAAATAAACATAAGGTGGATATTGACCAATATGACGGAAACTCATTTCTTTATTGAAGAAAGAAGAATAATTATGATCCTTTACACAATGCATCACATAGTGACTTGGATCAAATGTTTGAATAAGAACATTCCCTGCTTTTTTCTCACGTCCGCTTCGACCACTGGCTTGAACTAATAAATCAAAGGCCGTTTCTGCACTACGATAATCCGTACGCGTTAAAGCCGCATCGGCATTCAAAATTCCCACTAAGGTAACTCTAGGAAAGTCTAATCCTTTAGCAACCATTTGTGTTCCTAATAAAATATCCCCTTGTGTTTCAAACTCTTTTAATTTTTTTGAATGGGCATTTTTCTTACGAGTGCTATCGGCATCCATTCGAACAATATGCGCACTAGGAAACATTTCTTGTAGTGACTCTTGGAGTTTTTCTGTTCCTAAAGTAGCTTGATAAAAATGATGGCCATGACAATGTGGACATTCATGATGAAAAGAATACATCGTTCCACAACAATGACACATTAAAACATTTTCCTTCTTATGATAGGACAAAGCCAATCCGCATTCTTTACAAGAAAGAACGGTATTACAATCCATGCAGCGAACAATTGGTAAATATCCTCTTCGATTTAATAAAAGGATGACTTGTTCATGCTGATCTAATCTTTCTTGAATCGAATCAATTAAAGTTTGCGATAATCCATTGGTTACCTTTTGTCCTTTCATATCAATTAAAGAAATGGAAGGCATTTGTTGATAAATGCGATTTTTTAATTCCACCAATTGATATTGTTTTTTATAAGCACGAGAATAAGATTCTAAAGATGGTGTCGCACTAGATAGAACGACTTTGCAATGATGTTTATTCGCTAACCACAAGACAACGTCTCTGGTATGATAACGAGGAGATGAATCTTGTTTATAACTGGCATCATGTTCTTCATCCATTAGAATAAGTCCAAGTCTATCCAAAGGCATAAAAATAGATGAACGTGTCCCAATAACAATATCTGCTTGACCATTTTTCACTTTTTGATATTGATTATATTTTTCTTGCGCATTTAATTGTGAATGATAAATCGCAATACGTTCTTTAAAACGTGCTTTTACCCGTTGAATCATCATGGGTGTTAATCCAATTTCAGGTACTAGAAAAAGAACTTGTTGATTCTTTTCTAATGTTTGTTTTGCTAATTGTAAAAAAACCTCTGTCTTTCCTGATCCAGTTACTCCATGTAATAAAGATACTGTTTGTTCGGTTTGAGAGATACTATGGATGGCATCTTTTTGTTGTTGGGTTAAAGAAAAAGAGGTGTCTTCATATTGTTGAGTATCAATATCTATTTCTTTCTCTCTTTTTTCTAAAACAACATATCCTTTATCAATTAAAACTTTCGCAATGGATTTAGCTTCTTTACGAAAAATGGAAGCTTTTAAAGGAAAAGTAGTTGTTTCATATACTTCTTGTTGTTTGACTGTTAAAGGCTGTGTTCCTATTGATTTTATAGCCCAATCTTCATAAATAATTGATGCATGAGAACTACTAGGTTTTAATGCAGGTGGTAACATCGATTTATAACAACTAATCTTTGAACATACATAAAACTTACTCATCCAATCGGCAAGTTCTAATTGTTCTTGATTCAAAATAGGTTGTTGATCAATCACTTCAATAATTGATTTGATACGATCAAACTCTGGTTTATCTTGAATATTTCCTACAAAGCCAACCAATGTTTGATGACCAAAAGGAACCCGAACTCGACATCCAGGTTGTACATTTTCTTCTGTTTGATAAGTGAACATTTGGTTTAAAGATAAAGACGCATGTTCAACATAAACACCTACATAATTCATGGAGTTATTATACCATAAGAAAAAGCGGTAAACTTACCGCTTCCAAGCTTCTAAATAGTTCTTTAAATTAGCATTTTTATCAATGATTGGTGTGATGCATCCATTTTTAGATGTAGCTACAACAGTTAATCCTGGACCATGCCCACTAGTATAAGAATCGGAATGAACAACAACACCAATACTGATCGCCCCTTGTTTAAAATGAGGACCATATGTACAATCATGATCTTGTATAGCAACAAAGTCTCCAAAGCGTAAGTCATTCAAACCATATTGTTCATTCGCTTTTTCATCTTGGGTCATAATGTCGTAGTCACCTTCCATTAAGGTTTGGACGCCTAATCCAGATCCCATTAATTGAGCAGGCACTATTGTGACAACAGGAAATTCAATGGATTTTTCTGTTTCTTTAAGATTCATACTTTCTAGTAGATCCGGATCGATATTCATCATATAGATATCTGGATAATCACAAAGTTTTAATCCTTGTCCAAAAGAGTGAATTAAAAATCTTTCATCCCCTTGCATCAATTCCAAATCTTCTCTTTTGAAATATAACATGGTGTGTTCAATTCCCCCATGAGTACCTGTAACATATCCTTTTTTACCTGCAGCCGGCCCATTTAATACAGTAGCCGTATTTCCAATACAAGCCAATGTTTCTAAAGCGTGATTTTCTCTGTCGCTAGGATTACAAATAGAAACACCTGGTTCAACATGATCTCCAGGAATGTCCATACAACAATCTCCAATGGCATAATTATAAACAATTCCACCCGTTCCTACTGGCAATCG
>CADBTK010000012.1 GCA_902797585.1 Erysipelothrix rhusiopathiae | reverse complement strand
GCAATTCTTGGTACAGGATTCCCAAGGCGTGGCTCCATTGTGGCACTTTTCATAGCCAAACCACCTAATTTGGATAAGTCATAATATTGCGCATATTCTCTTCCAAACCCAAAACATCCCGATGCTGGAATAATTGGGTTTTTTAAATCCAATCCAGGCAATTGAATTCGTACATTCATCCCAACACCTCCTGATCTAAATCAAAGACAGGTCCATCTTTACAAACACGATACGATTTATTTTCTTTATCAACCACAACACATCCCATACATGCTCCTACACCACAAGCCATTCTTGCTTCCAAAGAGACTTGCCCATCTTTTGCGTGTTGCGAAATAGCTTTTAACATCGGCATCGGTCCACACGCTTGTACATAATCTATAGAAACTTGATTTTGATCAATCGCATCCATAACCGTTCCTTTTACACCAATGCTTCCATCCATGCTGGCAAGATGAACACAAGCATCTAATTCTTTAAAAAAGTCATCATAATATAATTGATCTGCTGTATTTACACCTAATACGACATCCACTTGAACTTGCTTCTCTTGGTATCGTTTGGCAAGTTGTACCAAAGGAGCAATTCCAACTCCTCCTCCAACTAATGTTACTTGTTTTTTGTTCTCTACTTTAAATCCATTTCCTAATGGTCCTTGAACATTGAGACTTTCTCCAGGTTCTATTTGAGCTAACCAATGTGTTCCTTTTCCAACGTCTTTTACAACGATGGTGCACGATTTTTCATCGGCTTGAGAAATAGAAATAGGGCGACGCAAAAATTGATTAGGCACTTGAATATGAAGAAATTGCCCAGGTTTTACTTCCGTTCCATCCCAAGTCATTTTGATCTCTACTGTATCACTTACCAATCGTTGATTGGAAAGAACTTTTACATTCTGTATCATACTTCCTCTTTCCAGACTGTATTTCCAGCCACAATTGTTTGCACGATGGTACAATCACATTCCCACCCATTAAATGGCGTATTTTTTCCTTTTGATACAAAGTTATTTATATCAACCGTTGATTTTTTATTTAAATCAACAAGCACAAAGTCAGGCCAGTTTCCTTCTTTAATTTGGCCAGCTTTTTTAAGTCCAAATCGTTTGGCAGGATACGTCGACATCCAACGAAGAAGTTGTTGAAGAGTCCAACGTTTTTGTTTAGAAACAAATTCCGTATACAACAAAGGGAAACTTGTTTCTAAACTCACAATTCCAAATGGTGCTTTATCCATAGGTCGACTTTTTTCTTCCATAGTATGGGGAGCATGGTCATTAGCGATAAAGTCTAATATTCCATTTTCCAATCCTTCAATAAGCGCCATGCGATCTTCATGACTTCGTAAAGGCGGATTCATTTTCCATTGTGGCCCTTGTACATCTTTATCTTCCAATAATAAATGATGCGCCGTCACTTCAGCTGTGATATTTCCACCTTTTTCTTTTGCGTTTTTTAAATAGTCCACACTTTCTTTAGCTGAAATGTGACATCCATGATATTTCACACCTGTTTCCAGTGCTAAATCCAAATCTCGTTTTAAAGGTTGCGATTCACAATCAGATGGAATTCCAATATACCCTTTGTCACGATTGATTTGACTATCATGAACACTGGCTCCTGGTTTTCGATATTTCATATCTTCTGTATGCATCGCAATTAGACAATCTTTCTCTTTGGCTTTTTCCATTGCGGCTTTCATAATGGCATCTTCATCAATTCCTACCCCATCGTCACTAAACCAACGTATTCCACATTGAGAAATGGCATCTATATCCACCACTTCTTTCCCTTTTTCTTCTTGGGTAATACATGCATAAGGAAAAGTACGAACATGACTTTCTTGCGAAATCAAATGCACATAGTTTTCAATCGTATCCACATCATCTGGATATGGAATAACATTTGGCATCGCAAAGATAGAAGTAAACCCACCTTTGGCTGCTGCCAAAGTTCCTGTTGAAATCGTTTCTTTTTCTGTATATCCAGGCTCTCTTAAATGTACATGCACATCCACTAACCCTGGTAGTACCATTAGTCCTGAGGCATCTATGACTTGATCTGCCTTTAAGTCCTCTCCAATTTCAATGATTCTCTCTTGGTCAAATAGAATATCTTTTTGTACCAACCCTTGTTCTAGACACAAGGTTCCATTTTTTATTACTTTCATTTCATTTCTCCAAACGGTCCAAACCCGAAAGCACGTTTCATTAATACTTTTCGAATCAACATTCCGTTATTCATTTGTTTAAAAATACGACTTTTTTTGGCTTCCACTAAATCTGTGTCAATTTCCACTCCACGATTGACAGGTGCTGGATGGCAAACAATGGCATGATTTTGCATCATTTCATATCTTTGTTTGGTCAATCCATATTGTTGAAGATATTGACGATCACTGATGGTATTGATATTAGCGCCTCTTTCTTTTTGGATTCGCAATAACATCACAACGTCTGCCCATTGTACAGCTTCATCTAATTCCATATAGTCACTATTAGGATGTTGCCACTCTTTTGGCCCACTAAACACAACTTGGCTTCCCAATCGTTTTAAAGTGGTAGAGTTGGAAGCTGCCACTCTAGAGTGAACAATATCTCCGACAATAGCAATCTTTAATCCTGATAAAGTTCCGAATTCTTCCCAAATCGTCATTAAGTCCAATAGACATTGACTAGGATGATTTCCTGCTCCATCTCCTGCATTGATAATAGGAATTTGGATGGATTCTAGATCCTTAAAATAAGCATCTTTGGGATGACGAATCACCAAACATTGGTAACCAATCATCTCAAATGTTTTCACAGTATCATACAATGTTTCCCCTTTAGCAATACTACTTGTTTCCGCATGGAAATCGACAATTTGACACCCGAGTTGCATTTGTGCGCTTTCAAAAGAAAAATGAGTTCGTGTACTTGGTTCAAAAAAAAGATTGGCAACCCGTGCTTGTGACACAGGCAATTGCCAATCTTTATACTCATTTTTAAATAAACGGGCATCTTCTAAAATGGAAAAAATCTCTTGTGTTGTCAATTGATCCATGGTCAATAAGGAATGTTGATTCATAAAGACCTCCATTCTAAAAAAATAAGGGAGTGTAATCCCCCTTTATCCACTGCGTTTATTCTATCATAGCCCCTTTAAATTTCAATAGACTTTCTAACTTTTTTCTTCCTACAATCACTTTAAAGAGATATCGAGAAAGTTTTCTATTAGATGGCTTGATGTTTTATATCCCAATAATAATAAGCTAGGGAAATTATATATGCTCCTGCTAATAGTGCTAGCGCCCAAAGAATCGAAGTTAATATTGATTGTTCCAATACCATTAAAAATGGATATGGCCCAACAATCACATGACATATATTTAATATAATAGCGACAATCCCATATCCAAATGTTGGCCAAAGCGATAAAAGAATATGTCTTTTCTCAAGTTGTGGTTGTCTTTCTACAAATAAGAATAGAAAAGATGATAATAGCGGACACAAAGTATGCGTCCAAATCATTGTTCCGCTAAATAAAATCCACACATATCCATAAATGGGTCCTAGCACGGTAATGACCACTAAAAAAGTGATGGTTGTTAAACATACAGCCATATATCGTAAGACTTTTGCCAAAAGACTCATATCTCCATGTTGATGGATTTGGTAAAGGACATAAATAGAGACTATTCCAGAAAATAAGTTGGATAGTTCTGTATAATACTGCAACATTCCTAAACCATTTGTAATCAATGACCACCCTACCGCATAAATCTCTAAAATAGCTAAAATCGTATTTCCTATAATAATGGCCGGCATTCGATTTTCTTTTATCCAATTCATAGTTAGTTTGTATCAGTTTTTTCTACAAAACGCAAATAAAGCCCCTTCATTGCAATTCCTATATAGATTTTGTATCATTGAACTAATTAAGGAGTGAAACGAATGAAAACTGATGATGGCCCTTTAAATAAGGGATGTTAAATCAACAACTCGCCCAAGGACTTGGCATGTTGGTGTGTCTAATCTTAGGAGCATGGGTATCTATGGTTCAAGTTGCCATCTACGAACAAGATATTCCGACTCGTAATGCATACTATCCAACAACCCGTTGGGTCCAAATCATAAGTGCAATTATTTTTACAATCTTAACTATTTACGTTATACCAATGATTCCCATTGCACTTGAGATTTTTATCGCGACAACAATTTTCGTACTCATAGCGGTTCAACTTCCAAAACGTTGGGCACAAGATCCAAAAGTTGCACAATCCGCTTTTGCTTTGTACAAAACAATTCATCCGCTTTTGCGAATCATTACATTCCCGATTCAATTTGAAACTTTCTTTGAAGATGAAGTCTTAGAAGAAGACATCCGTGAAATGATTAATGTTGGAAGTGAATCCGGAAACATTAACCAACCTCAAAAAGAAATGATTGAAAACATCTTTGAAATGGACGATATGGCCATTGAAGAAATATGTACACACCGTAGCGATGTCATTGTTCTTTACAAAGATCAAAGTGCGGATACATGGAGACAAATCATTCATGATAACCGTCATACATTCTATCCTGTTTGTGGAAAAGATGATGACGACATTATTGGAGTCTTAGATACACGCGATTACTTCCGTTTGGATGATGATTCTGACTTGGACTACATCATGGAAAAAGCTATGGACGAACCTTTCTTTGAAGCGGAAGGTACAAAAGTTGATACCTTATTCAAAGAGATGACCAACCGAAAAAACTATTTCACTGTTGTTCTTGATGAATATGGAGGAATGACAGGAATTGTTACTTTACACGATGTCATGGAAAGTCTAGTCGGAGAGATTTATGAAGAAGACGAAATCGATCCAAAAGATATCGTCCAAATTCACACCAATACATGGAAAATCAATGGATCTGCTTCTTTAGAAGATGTAGAAAAAGTATTAGAAATCGAATTATATGACGACGAAAATGAAACCTTTAATGGATATTTGTTGAGTCAATATGGTCATATCCCAGAAGATGGAGCCCAATTCACAATGGAAATTGATAATTTATCTATTTCTATTACTGAAGTAGAAGGCCATCGTATCCGTGAAGCAATTGTAGAAAAACGAGGAGTTTCTTCTTAAGAGAAATTCCTTTTTTTGTCGACTTGTCTTTGATAAAATAGGTCTAAATAGGAGTACCAATTATGAAAAAACAAATCTTTAGTATTATTTGTTCCTTAGCACTAACTGCTTGTGCACCTACGCTAGGAACAAACACACATAAAAAAGCAAAACCAAGTTCTAAAGCCAACGAAGAATTTACTGAGTTTTTAAACCAAGATTTCAAAGATACATTAATGCGTGATTATACAACACTTCATCAATATCTTGTTGACCCACAAGCAGCAGGAATTGATGTAGATAAAGTGGACGTCAACATGGGGCATATTGGATTTACCGAACAAGATAAAAAAGATCACGAGGCATTAAAAGAAAAAATGGCTTCTTTTGACTATAGTTCATTAGACGAAACCCAACAAGCTATTTATGACCAATATGAATTCGATAATGAAATCGTGGATGAATTAATAAAAGATAAATATAAATATCTTGGAAATAACTGGTCAAGTGGTGGTGGTGCCGCCAGCAACCTTGTAAACTACTTTGAATCCATTTATACGATTAATAATGAACAAGATATTAAAAACTTGATTATATTAATCGAAGATTGTCCTCGATATACCAATGACATTATGGAACACACACGTACACAAGCAGAAAAAGGATTGTTGTCATTTAATTATGATGAAGTGATCTCTTCTTTAGATACAACCATCGCTTCACAAGAAAATAGTACGGTTTACCAATCTTTATCCGCTCAAGTAGATGCCTTAAAACTATCGGATGAGAAAGCGGAAAAATATAAAACACAAATCCGCGAAGCGCTTGATAAAGATTTCTATCCATGTTTTACAACAATGAAAACTGGACTAGAAGAATTAAAAGATCAAGTGCAACCATATACTGGGCTTGCCAATAAAGAGAATG
>CADBTK010000011.1 GCA_902797585.1 Erysipelothrix rhusiopathiae | reverse complement strand
GGATATAAAGCCGATAGAGAAATCATTTCTGAAAAGACAGTTACAGTAGAAGATAATGACTTTGAAGAAGTAGTGAACTATTATGAAGAATCTAAGAGTTTAGATGGTTGGTATCAAATTGTATGTGCTGGAAACCAAAACTATGCATTAGATGTAAATGGTGATAGCGCTAGAAATAATACCAATATTCAAATCTATCAACGAAATACATCTTCTGCTCAAAAATTCTATCTAAAAGAAGAAGCGGATGGGTATTATACGATTCGAACAGGGCCAAGTAATGCAAAAAGCGTTGTGGACGTAAGAGGTAGCAGCACAGCGAATAAAGCAAACATTCTTCAATATCAAGACCAATCCAGCAACAACCAAAGATGGGCTATCCAACAACATGCCGACGGAACTGTAAGTTTCATTGCCAAACACAGTGGAAAAGCTCTAGACATTGAAGCGGGACAATATCGAAACTTTGCTAATGTCCTTCAATGGGATTATCATGCATCAGCTAACCAAAGATTTATCTTAGTACCATTACAATAAAAACAAAAGCGCCTTCATAGGCGCTTTAATCGTTTTATACTTTATCATTAAATACTTCAACAGCTAGACAACCCAGTCCAGTATGGACTCCTACAGCACTTACTAAATCAATGATTTGTACCTTAGCTCCTGTAATCGCTTGTTCAATACGTTCAGCATATTCTTTTGCCGCTTCTAGGGCATCTACATGGGCAAGAATATAGGTATAGTCCTCATTAGCTCCCTTATCAATCATTCGATCAATGACCAATTGTTGAGCCTTTTTCATCGTACGAACTTTCCCCAATACATCCACTCGACCTTTTGTGGATCGATCCAAATGTAAAACAGGTCGAATTTTTAATAGACCTCCCAAGGCTGCTGCCATTGGTGTTAAACGTCCACCACGAACCATATGTTGGAGATCTTCAAAGATTAGAATCGTATCGGCTGTATCAATAATTCTTTCCATACGTGCCATAATCTCTTCCATGGTTTTTCCTTGTTCATACATCTCTTTAGCAACTTCAACCAAGCGAGCTTGTACAACAGCGGTCGTATGACAGTCTACACCATAGAAAGTTAACCCTACTTGGTTAGCCATCATTTCCATCGCATTCAATGCTCCCGATAATCCTTTACAAATAGGAACACAAAATACTGCATCGTATCCTGCCTCTTTGATTTCGTTGAAACAATTCTCTATATGGCCCAATCGAGGCAATGATGTCTTCATCATTTTTTTATCATGTAAGTTTTGAATATATTGGTCGTAAGAAATGGTAACCATTTCATCATAAGAAATGCCATCGCATTCAATTTGAAGAGGAACACAATAGATTCCTTGTTCTTTCCACTTATCTGGGTGTCGCCCTGTTCCTGTATCTGTCACAAAGGCAATTTTCATTTATTCGTCACCTTCCTGTTCGTTCATACTTAAACGTACATCTTCTATTTCCGTTTTCTTTCCTTGTTTATAATGCAACGCTTGGTTAATAGTTACACGCGCATTAGGCTCAATAGAATCTGTCACAAAGGCATTCGATCCAATAATGGAATTAGCCCCAATAACTGTTTGACCACCCAATACTGAAGCTCCTGAATAAATCGTTACATGGTCTTCAATGGTTGGATGACGTTTCGTTCCATATAGTTTTTGACCTCCACTTGTAGATAAGGCGCCTAGTGTTACTCCTTGGTATAACTTCACATGTTCACCAATAATAGTGGATGAACCAATCACAATTCCAGTTCCATGATCGATAAAGAAATATTTTCCAATGGTTGCACCTGGATGAATATCAATTCCTGTTTTAGAGTGTGCATATTCACTCATCATACGTGGAATCAAAGGAACTCCTAGTCCAAACAATTCATGCGCAATTCGATGAATCGTACTAGCTAATAATCCAGGATAACTTAAAACAATTTCATCTTTTCCACTAGCTGCTGGATCTCCATCAAAAGTAGCTTCCAAATTGGAATCAATATAATCACGCATCTTTGGAATTTGTTTAAAGAATGTTAATGTGATTTCTTTTGATTTTTTTCGCACGACATTTTCTTCCACATCTGCGTATTGTGGATCGTTTCGCAATGCTATCATCACTTGTTTTTGAAGGTTATACATTACATCCTCAATAAGCGTGGATAATGTATGACGCGCAGTAAAAATCTTATATACTTTATCTCGGTAATATCCCGGAAAAAGGATGCGCAATAATTTATGAATGATATCAATAATTACTTCTTGATCCGGTTGGTGGAACATTGCCATTTTATCGATATCTCGGTTATTGTTGTAGTCATTTAAAATCAACTCAACAATTTCTTCGACTTCGTCATAATCTTTTTCGTAGATCATAATCTCAACCTCTTTCAATCTTACATCTAGTATAACAAAAATGACGGGTATATACCCGTCATTTACCACGAAGTTTCTACATAAAAATCTGACTCTCCATCGCGAATGGATATTTCAGAAACTTCTACATTTTGTATCTTTGAATAACGATCTTGGTAAACTTCCGTAAACCAACTTTGAATACTTGTTGATGGTCCTTGGATTTCAGCTTCTACCGTACCATCTGATAAGTTTTTTACTCGCCCTGTCAATTGGTGTTTTCTGGCTACATTCATCACATGCCAACGAAACCCAACCCCTTGCACAGTCCCATAAAAACGATAGTACAAACGAATTCTATCTTGTTCCATAATACTGTCCTTCTTCTATTACTATTATACAAGAAACAAAGCGAAAACTATACAAGCAGATAAATGAAATACCCTACATAACAAGCCAAGAAAATAATTCCTTCTTTACGATCTAATTTTCCATCACGCACAAAGATCCACAACAAAATTGCCGATAAGACTGTTATCATTCCATCAATCAAAAATTTCGGATCAAATGGAACTGGAATGATTAAAGCAGATGTTCCTACCACAAATAAAAAGTTAAAAATATTCGAACCTACAATATTTCCTATTGCGATATCGGCATTCCCTTTTCTTGCAGCCATAATAGAAGTAAACATCTCTGGCAATGATGTACCCAGCGCAACAATCGTTAACCCGATAAATCGTTCACTCATCCCAAAAATACGCGCGATATTGGTAGCGGCATTGACACTTAGATTACTTCCTAAAATAATTCCTGCCAATCCTAGAATCACCCAAAGAATACTTTTCGAAATTGCTGGAATTGTTTCTGGTGGTTCTTGTTGGGGTTTATTCTTTGCGGATTGATATAAATACCAGAAATATAATAAGAATGCCGCCCATAATATAATTCCATCCAAGCGACTAATCACACCGGTGATTCCTAAAATCACCAACAATGCGCTAATGGTAATCATAAAAGGAATTTCTATTTTTTGCGTTGATTTTTTCACTTTTAAAGGAACAATCACAGAGGTCACTCCAAGAATAACCAATGTATTTAGAATATTACTTCCT
>CADBTK010000010.1 GCA_902797585.1 Erysipelothrix rhusiopathiae | reverse complement strand
TCCAGAACTAGTAATCTATCGATTGGATGCGACAGACTTTGAACTCTATAAAGAAAATGATGAAGCGACCCAACTGCATGCCAAAGCGCAACAAGGGATCGAATTTTTAGATTTAGCACCATTTTTCTTCTATACACCAACTTTCTATGCGGTAGAAGATGGTGTGATTCGATCGAGTGCAGTAGGATTTGAACCCGATACATTGGTTGTGAATGTATGGGATCGATTGGATCAAGTTGTAGACTTTGATCAAGCAGAAAAAGAAGACGTTTGGGATTATATAGAAGCCCATGCGTAAGAAAGGAAGTAAGATATGAAAGAGATTGAAAATAATGCACTTTTTTGGCAAAAGGTTGATGCTTTGGTTTTAAGTAGTCCTTTGGTGATTGATCGTCCAAAAGGAACGCATCACCAAAAATACTTTAATTTAGTCTATCCAGTAGACTATGGATATTTAGAAGATTCAATCAATACAGAATCAACACCAATTGAAGTATATCGAGGAACAGAAGAAACCCAATCGATTGATGCTTTAGTGATTACTGTTGATATTTTGAAAAAAGATTGTATTGCCAAACTATTATGGGGATGCAGTGAACAAGAGACAAATGACATCTTAGAATTTTTAAATCAAACCGAATTTCAAAAAGCGGTTTTAGTGCGTAGAGGGAATGAATTACCTTCTTGGGCAACTAGTGATTAATTTTGAATGGACAATGTTATAATAAAGTCAATCAAGGAGGAAATGAATGATGGAATTAAAAGGATCTAAAACAGAACAAAATCTAATGGCAGCATTTGCGGGTGAAAGCCAAGCTAGCATTAAGTATCAATATTACGCAAGCCAAGCGAAAAAAGATGGATATGTAAAAATTCAAAACATCTTTACTGAAACATCTAAAAACGAAAAAGAACATGCAAAATTATGGTTCAAAGCGTTGCATGGTGGAAAAGTTCCTACAACTGTAGAAAACTTAAAAGATGCAGCTAGTGGTGAAAACTACGAATGGACAGATATGTATGAAGAATTTGCTGCAACAGCTCGTGAAGAAGGATTTGATGATATCGCTCGTTTATTCGAAGGAGTGGGAGCTATCGAAAAACACCACGAAGCTCGTTACAACGCAATGTTGAAAGAAATTGAAGAAGACGCATACTTCAACAAAGCAGAAGATACAGTTTGGATTTGTTTAAACTGTGGACACGTACACTTCGGAGCACAAGCACCAGAAGAATGTCCAGTATGTGCACACCCTCAATCTTACTTCCAAGAATTGAATGAATACTACGGATAAGTCGACTTTGTCGGCTTTTCTTTTGTTCTATGGTATAGTGGGCATATGGAAATTGTGAACGGAGTACAAGGAATTCAATTGCTCAAAGAAGAAATGACATTGGTTCATAAAAAAGATCGAACCATTGTGAAGTATCATGATGGAAAGATAATTCTTCATCATGACAAATGGCATTCATCCATCAGTGAAGAAGATTTTTTGGAATTGTATTATGAAAGCGAGTTTATTGTCTATGAAGCTCAAGAACAAACAATCGATGAAAAAAAGGATGAGGAATATTATCAATGGGCAGCCAATCATCAATAAGGTTGCCTTTTCTATTTTCGTTCTTTAAACTGTAATTATGTACAATTTAGAAGCAACTATTTTATTATGGATCCAACAATATCTTCGCTGTCAGTGGTTAACTCCCATTATGAAAGGGTTGTCACTCATTGGGGACTTAGGTGCTGTGTGGATTGTGATTATTGTGGTTTTATTTTTGAATAAACATACAAGAAAAATATCGTTAATCGCATTGATGAGTTTACTTATGAACTTAATTGTATGTAATGGATTGATAAAACCAATGATTGGTCGAGTCCGCCCGTATGAAAGAATTGAAGGTTTGAATATATTGGTAAAAGAACCATGGGATCATTCTTTTCCAAGTGGACATACTTCGGCTGCCTTTGCGGCGGCATGGATTCTATATTTACGTTTTGGAAAAAAGGTTGGAATTCCAGCGCTCATTTTAGCCACGCTAATTTCTTTTAGTCGCTTGTATGTTGGTGTACATTACCCAAGTGATGTGCTTGGTGGTATTTTTGTCGGAACGTTGATTGCCTTTGTGGTAAATCATTGTGCCAAGCGCTTAGAAGAAAGAGGAAAGATTTAGAAAAAAATCAAGTAAGAAAAAGTGTTGACAACACTAAAACTGCGTGATATTATACTTAGGCAGTCAGCAAACGGGCCTGTAGCTCAGTTGGTTAGAGCGCACCCCTGATAAGGGTGAGGTCGCTGGTTCAAATCCATTCAGGCCCACCATTTTGTTGACTTAAATATACATGGGGTGTTAGCTCAGCTGGGAGAGCACCTGCTTTGCAAGCAGGGGGTCAGCGGTTCGATCCCGCTACGCTCCACCATTTGTAAACAAAGTCTTCGTAGGAAGGCTTTTTTTGTGTCTTCATGTCTGTTATGATGGATACATATTGAAAGAAGGAATTGGATATGGACTATAATCAATTGGCATTAAAACTACATGAAGAAAACAAAGGAAAGATTGAAGTCATCTCTAAGATGGAAATCAAAACAACTGATGATTTAAGCACAGCGTATACTCCTGGGGTTGCACAACCTTGTAAAGAAATTGCGAAAAACCCAATGGATGTATTTAAATATACAGCTAAAGGGAATCTTGTAGCAGTAGTTACAGATGGAACTGCAGTCCTTGGTTTAGGAGATATTGGGCCTCAGGCAGCTATGCCAGTTATGGAAGGGAAAGCTGTTTTATTTAAACAATTTGCGGATGTTGATGCATTTCCTATTTGTTTAGACACAAAAGATACCGATGAAATTGTTGAAACTGTTGTTCGATTGGCACCTACTTTTGGTGGAATCAATTTAGAAGATATCGCAGCCCCTCGCTGTTTTGAAATTGAACAAAAATTAAAAGAGAAATTGGATATTCCAGTATTCCATGATGACCAACATGGAACCGCTATTGTTCTATTAGCGGCCTTAATTAACTCTTTAAAACTTGTTGGTAAAAATATGGAAGAATTAAAGATAGTGATTAATGGAGCTGGATCAGCAGGTAGTGCCATTGCGAAATTATTGATGGAATATGGAGCAACAAATATTGTTGTATGTGATTCCAAAGGGATTGTTAATATGGATAGCGCATCCAATGATGCTAAATTGGAACTAGCGAAAATGACCAATCCAAACCAAGAAAGTGGAACATTGTCTGATGCAATGAAAGATGCGGATGTCTTTATTGGAGTATCGGCAGCTAATTGTGTAACCAAAGATATGATTCAATCCATGAAGACGGATCCAATTGTATTTGCGATGGCCAATCCAGTGCCAGAAATTATGCCAGATGTAGCTAAGCAAGCAGGTGCTCGTATTGTTGGAACAGGACGTAGTGATTTTGCGAATCAAATCAATAATGTATTAGTTTTCCCTGGAGTTTTCAGAGGAGCCTTGGACGTGCGTGCCAGAGAAATTACAGAAAATATGAAATTAGCGGCCGCCCAAGCTATTGCCTCATTAATCTCTGATGATGAATTAAAAGAGGATTATATTATTCCAAGTGTATTTCATCCACAAGCTGCTAGTGTCGTCGCAAAAGCTGTAGCGGATGTTGCTATCCGTGATGGGATTGCCCAAATAGAAGAGTAAAGAGGATGATTCATTTCATCCTCTTTTATAGTTTGGTATATTTATCGCTTTTTCCTTTTGCTTTATCAACGGGATATTTTTCTTTGTTTTTTTCTAATTTTTCTAAAATAATTTGTTCAAGATTGACATCGAGAGCATCGGCCATCACAATACAATAATTCATGACATCGGCTAATTCTTCGCAAACTTCTTGTTGATCATATTGATCATTCCATTGAAAACATTCCAATAATTCACCAGCCTCAATCGCAATTGATTTTGCTAAATTGGCAGGAGTATGAAATTGTTCCCAGTCGCGTTCTTTGTTAAATTTCCGAATTTGTTCTTTTATTTTTTCCATATTAATACCTTACTACAGAATGAAAAGAGATGGTAGTAATACTGCTTTTATCCACCTTTAAAAAAGGTTGTGCATATCACGTTTGTTTAGAAGACTCTTTTGTTAGAATGTGTAAAGTAGATTGGAGTTTTTGGTATGCAAATTATTAAAAGAGATGGAAGAAAACAAAAATATAATGTTTCCAAAATTGAAAAAGCGGTAAAAAAAGCGTTCGTTGCTACACAAACGCCGGTAGAAGATGAAATGGTAAAAGAAATAGCGATGGCTGTAGAACAAACTATTAAGGGTGAAGAAAACGTTACAGTCGAACATATTCAAGACTTGGTTGAACGAGAATTGATGCAAAAAGGGTTATATGACGTAGCGAAAAGTTATATTCTATACCGAGATCATCGTGCACAAGTGCGTAAAACCTTAAATAAAATTGTTGAAAAATTTCATGTGCAACAAGATATCCGAAAAGCATTAGAAAAAGTAGAAAAAGATTTCCAAGGTGAAATCTATCCAATGGAAAAATTGGCAGATAAATTCTTTACTTTCATTAAAGAAGGGCAAGCGGACAGTGACTTGTTGCCGCTATTGGTTCGTGCTGCAGCCGAACTAACTACACAAGAAGCTCCAGATTGGGAATATATTGCCGCACGATTGTTGTTGGTGAAATTTTATCGTGATGTAGCTATCTATAATAAAAGTGAAGGCTTTGTTGATAAAGTCCATCACTTAGTCAAACAAGGATTGTATGGTCAATATATTGTAGATGCTTATAATGATGAGGAATTAAAAGAAGCAGAAAGTTTCTTAAATTATAAACGCGATTATTTATTTAATTACTCCGGACTGGATTTATTGATTAAACGTTATTTGATTACTGACCATTCTCGTCATCCGTTGGAAACGCCACAAGAGATGTATATGGGAATTGCTCTACACTTGGCAATGAATGAGAAACAGGATCGAATGCTTTGGGTTAAAAAATTCTATGACATGCTGTCTTCAATGAAGGTGACAATGGCTACGCCGACATTATCTAATGCCCGTAAACCATTCCACCAATTATCATCATGTTTTATTGATACTGTACCGGATTCTTTGGATGGCATTTATCGCTCCATTGATAACTTTGCCAAGGTTAGTAAACTTGGTGGAGGAATGGGGTTATACTTTGGAAAAGTTCGTTCCAAAGGATCAGCTATTCGTGGATTAGAAGGAGCTGAAGGTGGAGTCATTCGTTGGATTCGTCTAGCCAATGATACAGCGGTTGCGGTAGATCAATTAGGTGTTCGTCAAGGAGCATGTGCTGTCTATTTAGATGTATGGCACAAAGACTTACCTGAATTTTTGAACATTCGTACTAATAATGGAGATGACCGTTTAAAAGCTCATGATGTATTCCCAGCGGTTTGTTACCCAGATTATTTTTGGAAACAAGTACGTGATGACATCAATGGAGATTGGCATTTATTAGACCCACATGAAGTAAAAACAGTTAAAGGATATTGTATTGAAGATTGTTTTGGAGAAGAATGGACAGAAAAATACTTGGATTGTGTAGCTGATCCTAGAATTAGTAAGCGTGTCATTCCAATCAAAGAAGTCATTCGTTTGGTGATTAAATCCGCTGTTGAAACAGGAACTCCATTTATTTTTAACCGTGATATTGTCAATCGCATGAATCCAAATGGGGACAAAGGAATTATTTATTGCTCGAACCTTTGTACTGAGATTGCTCAAAATATGTCAGCCATTGAATTGGAAAGCCAAGAGATTAAAGATATCAATGGAGAACAAGTGGTCGTAACAACCACTAAACCTGGAGATTTTGTGGTTTGTAACTTAGCTTCATTAACGTTAGGACGATTGAATGTAAATGATGATAATGAAATGCGCGATATCATTCGTTCTGTTGTACGTGCTTTAGACAACGTCATCGACATTAATCTGTTCCCAGTGCCATATGCACAAATGAATAACTACAAATACCGTCCGATTGGATTGGGTGTGAGCGGTTATCACCATATGCTAGCGAAAAATGGAATTGCTTGGGAAAGCGAAAAACATCTAGAATTTGCGGACAAAGTATTTGAAAAAATCAATTATTACACAATCGAGGCAAGTTGTGATTTAGCACAAGAAAAAGGGAAATATGAATTGTTCGAAGGTTCCGATTGGGATACAGGCGCATACTTTTCTAAACGAGACTATAATTCGAGTCAATGGCAAGAATTAGCACAAAAAGTGCACCAACAAGGAATGCGCAATGGATACTTGATGGCTATTGCCCCTACTAGTAGTACTTCCATTCTTTCTGGAACGACAGCTGGTTTAGATCCAATTATGAACCGTTATTTCTTAGAAGAGAAAAAAGATGGATTGATGCCACGTTTGGCTCCAGAATTAAGTCCGAAAACATATTTCTTATATAAGAATGCACACTATATTGATCAAACTTGGTCCGTACGTGCCGGTGGTGTTCGCCAACGTCATGTCGATCAAGCCATGTCTATGAACTTATATATTACCAATGATTACACATTCCGTAAGATTCTAAACTTATACTTATTGGCTTGGGAAAGTGGTGTAAAAACGATTTACTATGCACGCAGTAAAAGTTTAGAAGTGGAAGAATGTGAAGCATGTTCAGCATAGGAGGAAAGACAATGAATAATGAAACTTTAGTACGTCGTCCGATGTTTAACCCCCAAGGAGATTTAGGAGTTAGTGAACGTCGAATGATTAATGGAAATACAACTAACTTAAATGATTTCAATAATATGAAATATCCATGGGTGAGTGATTGGTATCGACAAGCTATGAATAACTTCTGGGTTCCAGAAGAAATCAACTTAGGACAAGATGTGAAAGATTATCCAAACTTACCTGCTGCTGAACGTCGTGCATACGATAAGATTTTGTCTTTTCTAATTTTTTTGGATTCCGTACAAACCGCAAACTTACCAAATGTAAGTGCCTATATTACGGCCAATGAAGTGAACTTATGTTTATCCATTCAAGCCTTTCAAGAAGCAGTACACTCGCAAAGTTATAGTTATATGTTAGATACGATTTGTGAACCTCAACAACGTGATGAAATCTTATTTCAATGGAAAGAAGATCAACACTTATTGAAACGAAATGAATTTATTGGTGGTTTATACAATGAATTTCTAGAAAATACTAATCCATATACTTTGGCGAAGACTTGTGTGGCCAACTATATTTTAGAAGGGGTATATTTCTACTCTGGGTTTATGTTTTTCTATAACTTAGCTCGTAATAATTTAATGCCAGGTTCTGCCCAAGAAATACGTTATATCAACCGGGATGAAAATACGCACTTATGGTTGTTTAGAAATATCATCTTGGAATTACAAAAAGAACAACCCGAATTATTTACAGAAGAATTAAAAGAAGAATATCGTCAAATGATCAAAGAAGGAGCCCTACAAGAAATTGAATGGGGAAGCTATGTGATTGGAGATGATGTACAAGGTTTGACCAAACAAATGATTACTGACTACATCCAATACTTAGGAAACTTACGTTGTACTCAAATTGGTCTAGATCCAATCTTTGAAGGACATGAAGAAGAACCGGAAGCGATGGGATGGGTTAGTCAATATGCGGATGCCAATATGATCAAAACCGACTTCTTTGAAGCACGTTCTACGGCTTATGCCAAAGCGGGAGCCATTGAAGACGATTTATAAAATGAATTCAGACATGCTGCTAGTGCCAGCGTGTCTTTTCTTATGGAAACTATGGTATGATAAGGGACGAATGGAGGATGGATTTTGAAAGAAAAAAGACGCATCTCAACAATTCTTGTCGGTCTCGTTTGTTTTTGTATAGGGGTTTCTATTCCTGTCTTTATCAATAAACAAGGATTTTTGGGAAATAGTGAAAAAAACAAATTTGACCGTATTTATTCTGTCTTGAAAAATGATTGGTATTTTTCTGACCAAGTAGAAGATTTAGACGAAGAATTGATGGAACAAGCCATTGAAGGGATGACTCAATTGGAAATCGATCCTCATACCAATTATTTTGATTTACAAATGGCTCAAGATTTTGCCTCTGACTTAGAAGGCTCTAATGTTGGATTGGGATTTCTTTATACCAAAGATCATGATGGAAACTTCTTTATACGCGAAGTTTATATGAATTCTGGGGCTTACCAAGCTGGATTGGAAGCTGGAGATATCATTACGAAAATTGATGAGAAAACATGTAGTGAAACCGATGCGGAAGATATTGTTTCCTATATTCAATCAAAAGAAGGAAAACAATTGGATATTGTATATAAAAGAGGAGAAAAGGAATATACAACCCATGCGATGCCTTCGGTGTATGACACATCCGTTTCCTTGCGTTTATTTAAAGACTATGCCTATATTTCTGTGAATTCTTTTTCTGAACAAACAGGAACGGAATTTGCCGATGCGATGCAAGAAGTCAAAGAACAAGGATTAAAATCCATTATTTTAGATTTACGTGGAAATGCTGGAGGGTATTTATATTCCACATTAGAAGTAGCTAGTTCTTTGTTACCAAAAGATAGCGTTGTCTTTATTGAAAAAAATAAAGAAGGAAAAGAGATTGAAAAGAAAACTGTTTCTGACTTTGATCAAGTGAAGTTAGACCAAATTGTGATTTTACAAAATGGGAATACAGCAAGTGCTAGTGAGGCCTTGATTGGAGCCTTGCGTACGCATTTAAAATCCAAAGTAACAACCGTAGGAACCACAACATGTGGAAAAGGAACTGAACAGACACAAATGCCATTTAAAGATGGGACATCTTTAAAATATACCGTTGCCCAATGGTTAACACCAGATAAAAAGAGCATTAATGAAAAAGGGTTTAAACCCGATGTGAAAGTAAAGCCGGAAACCTTCCGTTCGACTTCTTATCAAGAGATGGATAAAGATGAAGTCATTAAAAAAGATTCAGTGCACGAAAATGCCAAAGCTCTACAAGTCTATTTGGATTATTTAGGATATCCAGTTTCACGACAAGATGAATACTTTAGTATTGAAAGTAGTCAATCTTTGGCTAAATTCCAAAAAAGTCATGATCTAGCTGCCAGTGGAGATTGTGACATGAAAACGTGGCAAGCACTATCAGAAGAAGTTGTATTAAAAATGAGCAAAGACGGATTGGCAAAAGACAAACAAATGAAAAAAGCTGTAGAACAAATAAAATAGAAAGGAAAGTACATGGAAAACAAGTTTACCTTAGTTTCGGATTATCAACCAAGTGGGGATCAACCCAAAGCCATCAATCAATTGGTGACAGGATTAGAACAAGAAAAGAAATACCAAGTATTGATGGGTGCAACCGGAACTGGGAAGACCTTTACTATTTCTAATGTGATAGAAAAAATCAATCGTCCGACATTGGTCTTTGTTCATAATAAGACTTTGGCAGGACAATTGTATTCTGAATTTAAAGAATTCTTTCCCAACAATCGGGTTGAGTATTTTGTTTCTTATTTCGATTATTACCAACCAGAAGCTTATTTGCCTAAAACAGATACTTATATCGATAAAAACACAAAGACCAACGAAGAATTAGATATGTTGCGTATGGCGGCTGTGAATAGTGTATTAGAAAGACGCGATACCATCATTGTTGCCAGTGTTGCCTCTATTTATGGGGCCAGTAATCCCGATCAGTATCGTGATATGATTTTTTCTTTGCGTGTTGGACAAATCATTGAACGCGAGGATTTAATGAAGGCGTTGGTCAATCAACAATATAAACGAAACGATACCGATCCTTTACATGGAACTTTCCGTGTACGTGGAGATGTGATTGATATTACTCCTGGACATACAGACCGATATTTAATTCGTATTGAAATGTTTGGAGATGAAGTAGAACGAATTACACGTATTCATCCAGTGGATGGTTCCTTATTGGAAGCTTATCAAACATATATCATTTATCCTGCCAATGGTTATGCCACCAGCATGGATATTATTCATCGTGCTGCTGATACGATTGAACAAGAATTGGAGCAACGATTGGAGTACTTTGATAAAGAAGAGAAACCATTGGAAAAAGAACGTTTGGAACAACGATGTCGTTATGATATAGAAGCATTACGTGAATTTGGCTTCTGTCCTGGGATTGAAAACTATTCACGCCATATTGATGGGCGACAACCAGGAGAAAAACCTTATACATTGTTTGATTATTTCCCAGAGGATTATTTATTGGTTGTGGATGAAAGCCATGTCTCCTTACCGCAGATTCGGGGAATGTACAATGGTGATAGAGCAAGAAAAGAAATCTTAGTGCAATATGGTTTTCGCTTGCCGAGTGCTTTGGATAACCGTCCTTTGCGTTTTGATGAGTTTGAACAAAGTATCAATCAAGCAATCTTTGTCTCTGCAACGCCTGGGGATTATGAACTAGAGAAAACCAATAACCAAGTCATTGAACAAATCATTCGTCCAACAGGACTATTGGATCCAGAAATTGAAGTACGGCCAATTGAAGGACAAATCGATGATTTGGTGGATGAGATTAAAGAAAGAATCGAAAAGAAACAACGAACACTTGTTACAACTTTAACCGTTCGTATGGCAGAAGAATTGACTGCCTATTTAAAGAATATGGATTTGAAAGTCGCATGGTTGCATCATGAAGTTAAAACCATTGAACGAACTGAAATCATTCATGACTTACGTTTAGGTAAGTACGATGTGCTTGTGGGAATTAACTTGTTAAGAGAAGGGTTGGATATCCCGGAAGTAGGTTTGATTGCGATTTTGGATGCGGATAAAGAAGGCTTCCTTCGTTCAAAGCGTTCCTTGATTCAGATTGTTGGGCGTGCCGCACGTAATGCGGAAGGAAAAGTCATTATGTATGCTGATTCGATGACTGATTCCATGAAAGCCGCAATTGAAGAAACCAAACGTCGTCGTGACATTCAGATTGCGTATAATAAGGAACATAATATTGTTCCTAAGACAATCATTAAACCTGTACATGATGTCGTTCGCTCAAAAGAAACAAAAGAGATGGCAGCACGTTACATGAAGAAAAAGACAGTTTCTAAAAAGGATCGTCAGGCAATGATTGATTCGATAACGGAAGAAATGAAAGAAGCTGCACGTACATTAGATTTTGAAAGAGCTGCTCAATTACGCGATATATTATTTGAAATAAAAAGCGCCGATTAGAACCATTCAATCGGCGTTTCATTATGTTTGATTAAATAGTCATTGGCAGTTTTGAAATGATTGTTTCCAAAAAAACCACGATGGCATGAAAAAGGGGAAGGATGTGGGCTAGTTAAGACAAGATGATTAGGATTATCTAGATATTTCATTGCTTCTTGCGCTTTGGCTCCCCATAAAAGGAATACGACCGCCCCTTCTTTTTTATTGATTGTTTTCAAGACTTCGTTAGTGAAAGTTTGCCATCCGATTTTGGCGTGCGATAAAGGTTTTGAACGTTGGACTGTTAATACGGTATTTAGAAGTAAAACTCCTTGTTTGGCCCAATCGCTTAAATCTCCATTACGAGATAGACTCACACCATATTCTTGTTCAATTTCTTTATAAATGTTTTTTAAAGAAGGGGGCAAGGGAAAATCAGCAGGGACACTGAATGAATACCCTTGTGCTTGTCCTGGTCCATGGTATGGATCTTGTCCAAGGATAACGACTTTGGTTTTTTCTAAAGGAGTCGTTAAAAGAGCGCGAAATATGTTTTCTTTTTCAGGATATATTTCTTTTTCTTTATATTCTTGTTCTAAAAAAAGATTGATTTCTTTGAAGTAGTTTTTTTGTATTTCTTGTTGGAATAAGGTATCCCAATCGTTATTAAATTTCATCGTTTTTATCCACCTATTCATAATGGTATAATACCATCATGAATGTACAAGATAAAATAAAAGAAATGGAAACAAAACGAAATACCAATCACAACTTGATGGACTATCGTCAATGGATGTCTGAAGCTATGCCTAATCATATTCGTTTACAGAAAATACAAGTAGCAGGAACGAATGGGAAAGGAAGTACAGCTCGCTGGCTTCAAGATTTATTAGTGGCCAATGATTGGAAAGTCGGTCTATTTACCTCTCCGCACCTTGAAAGTCATACAGAGAGAATTCGTATTAATGATCAGCCGATTTCTTTACAAGATTGGGAGCGCATTTATGATCAATATGCAGAATTCTTTAAGGAAAAAGAATTTACGATGTTTGAAATGGATACATGGATGGCAATTGCTTACTTCTTAGAACAAAAAGTAGATATTGCGATTATGGAAGTCGGTCTAGGAGGGCGTTTGGATGCGACCACCGCATTAGACTATGTATGTACTTTAATCACCAATGTGGAAATGGATCATCAAGAAATATTGGGAGACTCGATTGAACAAATCACATTTGAAAAATCAGGTGTATTTAAACCGGGGGTTGTCGCATTGACAACCGAGAAAAAACCACAATGCCAAGAAGTAATGGAGCATGTAGCAGGGTATTTCCAAACGCCATTAGGATTTGTTGAAATGCCAAGTCAACAAGAAGAGCAAGGAATTACTTTTACTTGGAATGATCAAAAACTAGTCTTGCGCCAACCAGCTTTCCAACTAGAGAACTTGGCTTTGGCGCTTGAATGTACTGCTGTTATTGGAATAGGACTTAAACCAGAAACAATCCAACCGGTTATTGATGCTTACCAACATCAAGGGAGATATACCATTGTTAGAAAGAATCCTTTATTGATTGTAGATGGGGCACATAATTTAGCTGGAATTAAGGCTTTATGTCAATCGTTAGATGGGTTTAAAGGGACAGTTTATTTTTCTGCTATGAAAGAGAAAGAAGTAGAAAAAATGATAGAATGCTTAAAAGGAACAAACAATCCAATTGTTTGGGTAGACTTAGATTTGGAAAGGTCATACGATGCCAATAACTTAAATCTAGAAAGAATGAATGTAGAGACATGCATCGAACAACTCGAAAATGCAGATCAACCAGCACTTGTTTGCGGATCATTATTTTTAGCAGGAAAAGTGTTATCCAATCTAACGAAATAGGTTTACAAATGTTTTACAATTAGTATAACTAACTTTAACCTCTTTTAGTTAAACTAAAATTAATTAAGTAGAGAGGTTTGATTATGGACGATTTCAATGGAATGGACATGTTAGGAACAATACTTCTATCTGCATTTTGGGAAAAAGTTTTATCAGAACCAATCGAAACGGATGTAGAAGAGCAATCAACGAAAGAAAATTCGGCAGCAGAATAGCTGCCTTTTTTTACATTTCTTGAATAGAACGTAAAAAAAACATATAATTTATGTAAGGAATAAGATTATTCGTATAGAAAGAGTGGTGAAAAAATGATCTATTGTGTAGAAGATGAAATCGATATTCGCAATATGATGATTTATACATTTGAAGCAAGTGGGTTCCAAGCTAAGGGATTTAATGATGGAAAAGAATTAGAGAAAGCTTTGGAAGATGAAATTCCAGAATTGATATTATTGGATATTATGTTGCCTGGAGATGATGGAATTACTATCCTAAAAAAATTGAGAAAAGATGTTGCGACCAGTTCTATCCCAGTCATCTTAGCGACCGCTAAAGGTGGAGAGTATGACAAAGTCATAGGGTTAGATTGTGGAGCCGACGATTATTTAGTAAAACCATTTGGAATGATGGAAATGATTTCTCGAGTGAAAGCTGTATTGCGTCGTTCCACTC
>CADBTK010000009.1 GCA_902797585.1 Erysipelothrix rhusiopathiae | reverse complement strand
TGTTGCAAATGAAAACGTTTTTATTCTATACTGTCAATAGCGAAGAGAGGATTAATCAGATGATTTTAGATGATTTAAAGAAAAAAGTACAAGGTAAAGGTGTTCGTATCGTCTTTACAGAAGGATGGGATCCACGTATTCAAGAAGCTGCTATGCACATTTCTCAAGATGAAATCGCAATTCCTGTATTGTTAGGAAATAAAGCGCAAATTGAAGAAATTCGTGCTGAAAAAGGTTTTGATTTGAGTAAATGTGAAATCATGGACCCTGAAGAATATGAATTCTTTGATAAATTAGTAGACCGTATGGTTGAAATCCGTGCAGGGAAATTAGCGCCTGAAAAAGCACGTGAATTATTGAAACAAACAAACTACTTTGGAACGATGTTATTGGAAACAGGTCAAGTAGATGGATTATTAGGAGGGGCAACTTATTCAACAGCGGATACTGTTCGTCCAGGTCTTCAATTAATTCCGAAACAAGTTGGACAAAAAATTGTTAGTTCTTGTTTCTTGATGATTAAAGAAGATCAACAATATATCTTTGGGGACTGTGGAATCAACATTAACCCAAATGCGAGTCAATTGGTTGATATTACATTACAAACGGTTCAAACAGCTCGTCGTTTCGGGCAAGAACCAGTTGTTGCGCTATTATCTTATTCAAGTAATGGAAGTGCTGCTGGGGAAGACGTAACAAAAATGCAAGAAGCTTTGGCACGTTTAAAAGAAATGCCATTAGACTTCCCAGTAGATGGAGAAATGCAATTTGACTGTGCTATTGTTCCAGAAGTTGCTGCATTGAAATTCCCGGAATCACCAGTTGCTGGTAAAGCTAACACATTTATTTTCCCAAACATTTCAGCAGGGAACATTGGTTACAAAATCGCTGCTCGTTTAGGTGGATATATTGCGATGGGACCAATCCTTCAAGGATTGTATGCTCCAATCAACGACTTGTCTCGTGGATGTACTTGGCAAGAAGTCTACAACATGGCAATTATCACTGCCAACCAAAAATACCTTTAAGCCTATCAATTGATAGGCTTTTTTTGTTATACTTGGAATATGAAAAAAGAAGTATTTCCTTATCAAATTGAACCAGGAGCTATCATGGATTATGTGGAAGATCGTTTTTTATTGGTGATTAAAGATGAGGACTGGAATCAAGATCAATTACAACTCTGCAAACAACCCATTGATTGTCATCTGTGTACTACAGCTGATATTTTTATTATTGTGGTAGAAGGAGGGGCAATTGATTCAAGTGATTTTTATTTCAATATTCAAGATTGTGATTGGAAAGATCGCTTGTTGGCACAATCTGAAATTGTGCTTGAACTTGTATTATTGAATGATAAAAATAAAATCTGTTTGAAAAAGACCAAGACCTTATCAAAAACAGATTCACAAACTATTCTTCAATTATTAAATAAACAAGCAAATGTCCAATTTCAACCCGATGAATATGAAGTAAATGTTCAAGGGATTCAAAGCGCATATGAGCCGTATGAATTAAGTCGGTTTTCTGTCGTATCAATTAAATTATAGGAGGAAACTATGAAAGCTGTTATTAGTGTTATCGGTAAAGACCGAGTAGGGATTTTGGCATGGGTAGCTAATGAATGTGCTGATGCTAATATGAATATATTAGATGTATCACAAACGATTGTAGACGATATTTTTACTATGACAATGGTCATCGAATGCACAAATGATTTAGCACCATTTGCACAACATATGGAGTCGGTTGGAAAAGAAAAAGAATTGGTCATTCGTGTAATGCACCAAGACATTTTTAATTCCATGCACCGTATATAGGAGGAATGTATGCAAGTAGAAGAAATCCTTCAAACCATAAAGATGATTGATGAGGAGACGCTAGATATTCGTACCATTACAATGGGAATTAGTTTATTAGATTGTGTGGATCCAGATATCGATGCCTCTTGTCGAAAAGTAGAAGAAAAGATTTGTCGATTGGCCAAAAACTTAGTGAGTGTAGGTCAAGAGATTGAACAAACAT
The DNA here is from genome assembly GCA_902797585.1 of Erysipelothrix rhusiopathiae. GTDB lineage: Bacteria > Bacillota_I > Bacilli_A > Erysipelotrichales > Erysipelotrichaceae > RUG14284. The sequence continues at coordinate 6,373 of CADBTK010000009.1, read as the reverse complement.
ATGGAATTCCAGTTGTAAATAAACGAATCAGTGTAACCCCAATTGCGATGTTGGTAGCTGCCAGTCATGGAGATCCAGTAAAATATGCATTGACGCTAGAGCGTTGTGCGCAAAAACTGGGTGTTGATTTTATTGGTGGATACTCCGCTTTGGTACAAAAAGGATTCTCAGCTGGTGATCAAGAATTGATTGAGTCTATTCCTCGCGCTTTGGCATTGACAAGTCATGTTTGTGCCAGTGTAAATGTAGGAAGTACAAAAGCAGGAATTAATATGGATGCGGTTAAACAAATGGGGCACATCATAAAAGAGTGTTCTTTACAAACTCAAGACAATAACTGTCTAGGAGCAGCCAAACTTGTAGTTTTCTGCAATGCACCAGAAGATAATCCATTTATGGCAGGAGCCTTCCATGGAGTTGGAGAAGCCGATTGTGTTATTAATGTTGGTGTTTCTGGTCCAGGTGTGGTACGTGCAGCCTTGGCAAAAGCAGATAAAGACTTGCGTATGGATCAATTGGCAGACTTAATCAAAAAAACAGCCTTTAAAATTACCCGTATGGGACAGTTGGTAGGTACGGTAGCCAGTGAAAAACTAGGAGTTCCTTTTGGAATTGTTGATTTATCATTAGCACCAACACCAGCTGTTGGAGATAGTGTAGCCCACATCTTAGAAGAAATGGGATTAGAAACATGTGGAGCCTATGGAACAACTGCATGTTTAGCTATGTTAAATGATGCCGTTAAAAAAGGTGGAGTCATGGCCACTAGTAATGTAGGAGGACTTTCTGGAGCTTTTATTCCAGTGAGTGAAGATGCTGGTATGATTGATGCGGTTCAAAAAGATATATTGAACTTAGAAAAACTAGAAGCTATGACAGCTGTATGTAGTGTGGGATTGGATATGATTGTTATTCCAGGAGATACTAGTGAAAGTGTTATCTCAGGTATAATTGCTGATGAAGCAGCGATTGGAATGGTTAACTCAAAAACAACGGCTGTTCGTTTAATTCCAGCTATTGGTAAGGAAGTAGGAGATATTTTAGATTTCGGTGGTTTATTAGGACAAGGGCCAGTCATGAACATTAACCAAACGAATAATGAAATAATGGTATCTCGTGGTGGAAGAATTCCAGCGCCAATGCAATCATTAAAAAACTAACAAGAGATCATTTGATTTCTTGTTTTTTAGTGAATGTTATGAAAAATGTTTTAAAGAAAGGTGTTTTTTGGTTCTGTCGCCAATATAAGATTGTGAATGAACAACTATGAAAAATTCTTTCATAAAATGAAAAGTATTTGCATTATCATTAAAGTTCTGTATAATGTGAGTTAACAAAGAAGAGAAGTAGTACAAGTTGGATGCTTTTTAGAGAACTGGCGGTTGGTGCAAGCCACAAAGAAGAAAACTTGGAACGTGTCTTGGAGTTACATTGTCGAAGTTTGAGGCAATGTCGTGAATTCGCGTTAAGAATGAGGTGTCATCCATGAAAGATGGATGGAATTTAGGTGGTACCGCGATTATATCGTCCTTATGTTATATAAGGGCGTTTTTTTGTTAGAAGGAGAAAGAAAATGAAAAAGTTATTTAAAGTTGCAGCGGCTGTAGCAATGGTAACTTCATTGGTTGCCTGTGGTTCAGCACAAAAAGAAGAAAAAAGTGGAAATGTATTAACAATTGGAATTAGTCCAGATTACAAACCATATGAATACTTGGATAAAGAAAATAATATGCAAGGATTCGATATTGAAATGGTTGACTTATTCCAAAAATATTTAGAAGAAGAGGGAGAAGATGTGACATTGGAGTTCAAACAAATGGACTTTGACAACATCATCACTCAAATCCAAGGGGACCAAGTAGATTTAGGAATCTCCGGATTTACTTACTCTGAAGATCGTAAAGTAGAATGGTCAAATCCATATTTAGGAACAAGCCAAGTGGCAATTTTACCAGCCGATTCTGAAATCACAAGTGTGGAAGAATTAAAAGGGAAATCAATTGCTGCTCAAACTGGAGCAACTGCTGAACAAGCAGCTAATGACATCGAAGATGCCAAAGTAACTGGATTGAAAAATGTACAAGATATTATGAACGCATTATCTGCTCATCAATACGATGCAGCTGTAGTTGACTTAGGAGTTGCGAAAAACTATGTAGCCAATGGAGAATTCAAAATGTTGGAAGAATCTTTGTTGGATGAAAAGAACTTCATTATTGCTAAAGAAGGAAATACAGAAGTTATCGAAAAAATGAACAAATGTATTGAAAAATTCTTAGCCAGTGAAGATTACGCAAAACTTTGCGAAAAATATGATTTAGCACCATTAGAAACTGAATAAGAAGAAAGGTGGAGGGATCGATATGTTTCCTGCATTTAGTGAAATATTTACTTTAGAAAACATACTATATTTAGGAAAAGGCGCGCTGTTATCAGTTGGGATAGCAGCGCTATCCCTTTTAATTGGTTTAATTTTAGGGGTCATTGGAGCCAGCGGAAAACGTTCGAATCACATTGTTCCTAAAACTCTGGCCAATGTGTATGTGGAATTAATCCGTGGAACACCATTGTTGTTACAAATCTTAATTATTTTCTCAGTCATTCCATCTTTTTATACCGCAATCACTGGTCAAGTGCTGCGTATTAATGTGTATTTGATTGGAATTATAGCGATGAGTATAAATAGTGGAGCTTATCAAACTGAATTGATTCGTAGTGGGATCAATGGGGTAGATAGAGGACAATGGGAAGCGTGTGAAACGCTAGGATTATCTCAATGGCAAATGATGAAGTTAGTCATTTTGCCACAAGCCTTTAAACGAATTGTTCCACCGGTAATTAGTGAATTTATTACATTAATTAAAGATAGCTCCTTGATCAGTACCATTGGAGCCATTGAGTTGTTAAAAGGGGCCCAAGTATTAGGAACACAATACTATGATGTTATGAGTCCATATATGTTAGCAGCAGTATTCTACTTGTTGATGACATTAAGTGTTTCATGGTTTGGATCCAAAGTAGAAAAGAGGTTAGCTGCCAGTGATTAAAGTAGATAATATAGAAAAGAAATTCGTTGGGACTCATGCTTTAAAAGGAGTTAGCCTAGAAATTGAAAAAGGCGAAATCGTAAGTTTGATTGGACCTTCTGGTTCAGGAAAAAGTACATTATTACGTTGTATGCATGGACTAGAAAAACCAGAATCAGGAAAGATCTATTTAGATGGAGAATTGATGGATCCTAACAATGTCCAAAAATATCGCGAACAAAGAAATCGTATGGGATTTGTATTCCAACACTTCAACTTATTTCCAAACTATACAGTGATTGAAAACTGTATGTTAGCACCTGTTCAAGTGTTAGGAATGGATGAAAGTCAAGCTAATGAAATTGCGATGAAATATTTGGAACGTGTTGGGTTGGCAGATAAAAAAGATGAATATCCAAATAAATTATCAGGAGGACAAAAACAACGTGTGGCAATTGCTCGTGCCTTGTGTATGAATCCTGAATTGATGTTATTTGATGAACCAACCAGCGCTCTTGATCCGGAAATGATTAAAGAAGTACTAGAAGTTATGTCCGATCTTGCTAAAGAGGGAATGACCATGGTTGTTGTTACGCATGAAATGGGATTTGCCCGTAAAGTGGGAAGCCGAGTTGTCTTTCTAGATGGTGGATTGATTGTTGAAGATGCTCCAAGTGAAGAGTTCTTTACCAACCCAAAATCCGATCGTGCGAAAGAATTTTTAAGTAAGGTGTTCTATCAATGAGATTACCCGCATTTAAAGTTGAACAATGGATGACGGATTATGAAGGACAAGCAATCTATAATTTGACCGATACTTGTGTAAAAGCTTTATCATTTAAAGAATTGGAATTTGATCAAAAAGAATTGGTTCTTGATTATGGTGCCATTACTGGAGATCAAAAAACGAAAGAATTAATTCTCTCGATGTACCAAAAGGGAACAGTGGATCAAATCACGACAGCACATGGATGTTTGGAAGCTAATGAATTGGTATTGTTAACATTGTTGGAACAAGGCGATCACGTAATTACTTTTACTCCTGGTTACCAACAATTTGTCGACGTTCCTTTATCGATTGGATGCCAAGTAACCACCATTGAATGTTTTGAAAAAGATGTATGGTTGCCAAATTTGAATGAAGTGAAAGAGTCTATTCAAGATAATACGAAAATGATTATTTTGAATAACCCTAATAATCCAACAGGAGCTTTATTAAACAAAGAGATGTTGCATCAATTGATTCATATGTGCAAAGAAAAAAAGATTTTGATTTTCTGTGATGAGGTATATCGTTCGGATGTATCCTTACCATCCATCAGTGATTTATATGAGTATGGGATTGCGACTTCTTCTTTGAGTAAATCTTTTGGATTAGCGGGTCTTCGTTATGGTTGGATTAAAGCGAATAAAGAAATTATTGATTGCATCAACAATCGAAGAGATTATTCTATGATTTCCACAGGACCATTAAGTGATGCCTTAGCACAATGTGCACTGAATCAAAAAGAGAAATGGTTACAACGTGGAAAACAGTTCATTCAAAAGAATAAAGAGATTGTTTCTTCATGGGTAGAAAAAGATTCTCGATTTCATGTCGTCTTACCTGAAACAGGAACAGTATGTTTCTTGGGGTATACGATGGATATAGACAGTCAAAGTTTAGCTTTGGAATTATTAAAAGAAGGAATCTTCTTTGTGCCTGGTTCATGTTTTAATGCCGAAGGGTATTTACGTCTTGGATTGGGACAAGATAGTTCTATGATATCCACAGGATTAGAAAAGTTAAGTCAATGGGCGGATCAACGCATTGGTTGAATCCGTCTTTTATTTTTGGTAAAGTATCTCCGAAGGGGTGTTAAACATGAAAAAATTACTATTCATCGGATTATTACTTTCTATGACAGGATGTTCAAAGGTGTACGAAATTATTAATAATGATACGACACAAGAACCTGTAGTAGAAGAAGATACAAGTGAAAAAACTTTGGTTTGCCGCCAAGAAGATGGAGACAGTGTGACCTTCATTGCTAAAGGGGATGAAGTACACCAAATGAAACAAGTCTCTCATATTGCATATGATGAATTGGGTCTAGATCCAAATACAATGGATAAAGATGTCATTCAACAACAAATCAATCAAGCAATTACAGACAAATACCAAGGATTAGCTGGTGTTGGTATTATTGGTCAAATGGCAGAAGATAAGATTGAAATTACTGCAGATATCAATTTTGACCAAGCAGATATTCAAGCGTTGATTGATGCGGGATTATTAAGTCAGGGAGAAAAAGACAGTCAATATATCTCTTTGAAGAAAACGCAAGAAGAATATAAAAATTCTTATGCATGTGAATTCGAATAAGATGGCAGATGCCATCTTTTTTAATGCTATAATAAAGCGATAGGAGGAAGTGATGATGCGTTACTACATTTCTGATTGCCATTTTTTTCATCAACGTTTGAATGATTCTATGGATAAACGAGGATTTCAAGATGTGGATGAAATGACGGAATATATGATTGAACAATGGAACTCGAAAGTAAAACGCAACGATGAAGTTGTTATATTAGGTGACTTTTCTTGGGGAAGAGCTGTACAAACGGCAGAAGTATTAGAACGTTTGAATGGAAAAAAGTTTTTGATTACAGGAAACCATGATCATTTCCTAAAAGAGAAAAACTTTGATGCCTCAAAATATTTCGGGTGGGTAGAACCATATAAAGAGTTAAGCGATAATCGTCGTCGTGTGATTTTATCTCACTATCCGATTGTTTGCTATAACCATCAATATCGAAAAAACGAAGAAGGGCAACCTATCACATATATGTTGCATGGACATATTCATAGCACACAAGATCAAGCATATATTGATACTTTTGTTGATTTTGTTTCGAAACAAGATCATCTTAGAGTCGATGGGACAATTGAACCAACGCCTTGTCAGATTATCAATTGTTTCTGTATGTACTCTGACTATATACCAATGAGCCTAGATGAGTGGATTGAAATTAATAAAAATAGGGACAAGAAAATATTGAAAATGATATAATTTGTATATAAAGGTGACCATAATGAAACGCTTAAAAAAAGTAGAAGGAGGCCCTGCGTTATATCTACAAATAAAAGATATTTATCGCCAACGAATCTTAAGTGGAGAATTGAAACGTGGGGACAAAATTGAAAGTGAACTTGAGATTCAAAAGAAATATGGAGTTTCTCGAATTACCGCTCGCCAAGCTATTCTCGATTTAGAAAAAGAAGGAATGGTGAAACGTGGACGAGGAAAAGGGACTTTTGTGATTTGGCAAGAAGGAATTGAAGAAGAATTAAACCATATTCGTTC
>CADBTK010000008.1 GCA_902797585.1 Erysipelothrix rhusiopathiae | reverse complement strand
TGTTATCTTTTTGAACAAACATGTCTACACGTGCCATTCCCAAACAGTTCATCACACGATAAGTTTTCTTTGCTAATTCTTGTGCTTGTTCAAAGACTTCTTTATCAATTCGAGCAGGACAATGAATTTGCGCTCCATCTAAGGCATATTTCCCTTCGAAATCAAAGAAACCACGTGTGATTTCTATTTCATCACAACTTCCTGTTTGCACCACTTTATTTCCCATCACAGCACAACCGATTTCAAATCCATCAATGGCTTTTTCAACCAAACATTTTCCACGTCCATCGTAGTGCCATGCATCTTTAATAGCATGTTCAAACTCTTCTTTATTTTCTACTTTATGAACCCCGTAACTACTTCCAGCTGAACAAGGTTTCACAATCCATGGCAAAGGAATTTGATCTTGAATTTGTTCAAAGGTTGGATTTTCTTGATTTTCTTTTAAACATACATAATCTGCGCAAGGAACGCCACCTTCTTTACATAGAATGTGCATCATTTCTTTATCCATAGAAATAGCACTGGATAGCACATCACATCCCACATAATAAATGTTCATAAGTTCTAATAACCCTTGGATACTTCCATCTTCTCCATTTTTTCCATGTAAAACTGGGAAGGCACAATCTAAAGAGATTTGTTGGCGCCCATCCAATGGTAAAATTCCGCCAGGAACCCACGCACATTTCACTCCTTGTTCAACCCAATGGTCATGTTCCATATCATCAATGCTTCCTTCATATAAATAGAATCCACCTGTTTCGCTGATTCCAATCATGACAACATTGTATTTTTCACGGTTAATTTCACGTAATAGAGAGGCAGCTGAATGCAATGAAATAGAATATTCACTACTCTGCCCACCAAAAATAACACCGACTGTTAACTGGTTCATATCGTTTCTCCCTCTAGCTCTGAAATAATAGTATCCATCTGCATTGCTCGACTTCCTTTGACAAGAATAGCACATGGCGTTTGTATCTCTTCTTTTAATTGTTGGATGAGCTCTTCTTTTGTTTCAAACCATTGCCCATTAAAAGCTTGGGCTGTATGTTTTGATAACTCTCCTAAACAATATACTTTATCTACACCTACTTGTTTGGCATAACTTCCAACTTGTGCATGTAATTGATTTTCTTCTGGCCCCAAATCCAACATATCGGCCAATACCGCAATATGTCTTTGCGCTGGCATTGTCATCAATGTATCAATAGCAGCTTTGGCACTTTCTGGATTGGATTTATATGTATCATCAAGAATGGATGCATTTCCAATAACTTTACGAACAGAACGCATCTTGGTCAACTTCATCTTTTCCAAACCTTCAATAATCTGTTCATGTGTTAATCCTAGTTCAGTGGCAATCGCAATCACTGGTAAAGAGTTCATCGCTTGGAAATCTCCTAAGACAGGAAGCGATACTTTTTTATCCCATCCTTTCGGAATAAAAGAAATTCCATCTTCATAATGAGAGATATCTCCCTCAATCTCAATTTCAGCACGTGTTCCAAAACTATAGATTTCTATATTTTTTTCTCGTTCGATTTCTTCAATGACTCTTTCAATCGATTCGCTATCTTTGTGATAGTAGAAGTAACCACCCGGACGAGTATTCGCTAAAATTTCCAATTTTCCTTTGGCAATTTCATCTTTATTTCCAAAAGCTTCCATATGTGCAGAACCAATACTGGTAATCACTGAATAATGTGGTTGCGCAATAGAACAAAGAAGTTCTAAGTCACCAGGGCGTTCCAATCCCATTTCTAAGATTGCTACTTCTGTATCTGGTTCCAAGTCAAAAATAGTCAATGGTAAACCATATTCGCTGTTACGATTTCCTTGTGTACATTGGCTCTTAAATTTCATTGAGCATACACTTTGCATCATATCTTTACAGCTGGTCTTCCCATTAGACCCAGTAATTCCAATCACAATCGGATCTACGGAGTCAATATACGCTTTGGCTAGTTTTTGCATAGCTTCTAAGGTATCATCCACCAAAATTAAAGGGATTCCTTGTGGATAAGGTTGATGATCTTTTTGCCAAAATGAAGCCGATGCTCCTTGTTTTTTTACATCTTCAATAAATGAATGTCCATCTACACGAGCCCCTAGAATAGGAATATATAAGGTTCCCATTTTAACTTGGCGTGAATCAATGGACACTCCGTCAATCTTTATTTCAGGGTTGTCGCATCCATATATAGATGCATCAATCCATTTTTGTATCGTATCAATGGATATACGGATCATAAATCAAGTCCTCCATTGCGCATATTATAGCACAATTTCACCCTAGTGATTGGCCTTTTCCGCTTCAACCACAAATCTTCCACCTCTTACCCATTTTTTCATCATTTTTTATCATTTTTTGTTTAAAAAACCCCCTTTTGAACTACGTTATCCCAAATAACCGCCTGTTTTTATCCTTTTCACACATTTTCCCATATTTTTCACATATTTCAGTATTGTCGTTGTGCTATACTCTATTCTAGGCAAGGAGTAGAAGACCTTGCTGGTATGAATGACTATTTATTGGTATTCATACAATTTTCTATCCCCTTAATTTGGAAAAGTCAGGCACCCCCTTAGCCTGGCTTTTCCTTTGTTTTAATGTATAATTGAATCAAATATAGGAGGTAGTATCATGTGTATCTTTTGCGATATTGTCAGCGGGAAAATTCCAAACTACACCATTTACGAAGATGATAAGGTGTTGGCATTTCTAGATGTCAATCCCACCAGCAAGGGACATACCTTAGTTGTCCCTAAATCACATTGTTCTTCATTCTTAGATTGTGAAACGGAAGATTTAAACCACTGTATGCAAGTAGCCCAACAATTAGCTAACCAAATCAAAGAAAAATTGAACTGTGATGGAATCAACATCTTAACCAATATTGGCCAAGCAGCTGGACAAAGTGTTATGCATTTTCATATACATATTATCCCTCGTTATGAAAACGATGATCATTTAACACTTCAATTCAACTCTATTGGTGAAGTTGACTTAGAATCTATCTGTAAACAAATTACAGAATAAAAAAACGGAGAATCATTCAAGGTTCTCCGTTTCTTCTTGTTGAGTAATCATCGGTTGTATATCAAATCGGTTTTGATATATCCGTGTTACATATCCATTATAGTCTTGTGCTTCTAACTCTTCGTTTGTTAAATTCGCTTTTTCTCCATAAATGTCTTGATCCATAACTTCATTGGATTGATTAATTTGTGGAACAACTACCGAAAAGTACAAGACATAATCTTTCTCTTTATATTTATACATCAATCGTTTGATTTCTAATATTCGATCATCCGTCCCCACATCTTTTGCCTTTAAGAAAGCTTGATAAACTGTTTGATTATCTTCTAGTCGTGGGTTTTTTGCTTTATCTTCTACTTCAATTCGGAAGATGTCTGTTTCTCTGTTATCAACATATTGATCTGCTTCTTTCAATATATTTTCTAAATACTTCTCATCGATATCCGCTAATTGGTTATACTTATCTACCAAACCTTCTACACGAACTTCCATTTCTGTATTTACAGGATCGAAGTTATATTGATCCGCTATTTCATGATCATAACTTGCTTTGACATGAATAATATCCCCATTTTTTAATCCTGAGGATGGTTCAATTTGATATTCCACAGTATCTAAAAAAGCTTGTTCCCGTTGGTTGATATTATTACCGGACTTATCAGCTTCTACACTGGCACTTCCATTCTCTCCTGAATAGACTAATTTCATTCCATCCATAACATCAACTTCTATCTTCCTTAAAAATGACATATAGGCAATGGAAAATAAAACAGCCACCATAGCTCCAAATGATAGAAAGAAGATGATTTTATTCCGTAGTGCTTGACTCATAAAATTTCCTCACTTTTTTATTCTAATCAAAATACTCAGCTTTTTCTATGGCTTCTTTCACAACTGCTAAAATCTTTGCATCTTCATTTCTTTCTAAGATTTCTTTCGCATCTTCTATGCAGGCTTCCATCATAGCTTTGTCTTTATTTAAATCACCTAGAACAAAATTTGGTAACCCACTTTGTCGAACTCCCAAAATATCCCCTGGTCCTCGCGTTTGTAAATCAAGTTCCGTAATCGCAAAACCATCCGTTACTGTTTCTAACTTTTTCAAACGTTGTTTGGCTTGTGAATCTTGGGTAGAGCTCATCAAGTAACAATACCCTTGATCTTGGCCACGCGCTACGCGACCACGAAGTTGGTGTAATGTACTAAGTCCAAAACGATGGGCATCATAGATCACCATCAAGGTTGCATTTTTTACATCAATCCCTACTTCAATGACAGTTGTTGAGACCAATATATCAATTTCACCTGCGGCAAAATGGTTCATCACTTCTTCTTTTTCATCACTGTTCATCTTTCCATGTAGAATTCCTAACCGCAATTTATTCTTAAATGTTTGCTTCATTCCTTCATAAATAGATTGTGCGCTTCGCAACGTTGTATCTTCATTATCCTCAATAGCCGGTGTTACTACATAACATTGTCTACCTTGTTCAATACCATCCAACACATCTTTTAAAATAGGTTTCATACTATTGGATTCTACAAACTTTGTGATTACTGGCTTTCTTCCTTTAGGAAGTGTATGAATATTACTAATTTCCATGTTTCCATATATAAAGTGAGCATACGTTCTAGGAATAGGGGTTGCTGACATCATCAAGAAATCAACATTTTTCCCTTTTTCTAATAGAGATCTTCGTTGGCGTACTCCAAAACGTTGTTGTTCATCCGCAATAACCAATCCTAAATTTGAAAATGTCACTGCTTCTTGGAACAATGCATGTGTCCCCACAACCATTTGAATACTCCCATCTTGTAAACCTTCTAAGATTTCTCTTTTTTCTTTAGCACTAATGGCAGAAACATATAAACGAGCATCCAATCCCATGGCTTTCATATTCTCATAATGTTGTCTAGCTAAAATTTCTGTTGGAGCTAGTAAAGCGGATTGATACCCAGCACAATGACATGCATATAAAGCAGTCATTGCTACAATCGTTTTTCCACATCCCACATCTCCTTGTACCAAACGAAACATGATTTTACTTGATCGCATGTCATCACATACTGCCTGAATGCTTGTTAATTGATCGGGTGTTAATTCATATTCAAATTGATGAATAAAATCTTGGATTTGTTGGTCACTAAATTCTTTAGCATCTTTATATTCTTCCGTTTTTTGACTTGCTTGCATAACGCATTGAAATTGTAAAAACTCTTCATATTTCAAGGTACGAATCGCTGAAGTCAACTCATTTGGATCCATTGGTTTATGAATCATGCGCAATGCTTGATAACTATCCAACAATCGATATTTTTCTTTGTATCTTTCTGGCACAACAGATTGAACTTCTTTAATCGCATCCAATCCTTTTTGAACCATCTGAATCATCTCATTTTGTTTTAAACCTTGCGTTAACGAATAGATTGGTTTCATTCCTTCTTGAGACGATAATGGATTGAAATTATAATTTGAAGCAGTCACTTTATTTCGCCCTTGTACTTGTCCAAAGACAGTAATTGTTTTTCCTGCTACAAATTGTTGCGTCCATGGACGATTAAAAAGTGTAATCTCAATTTCTTCTTCGTCAAAGATGACTTTAAATCGTGTCATGGAACGTTTACGACCAAGACGAACCACATAAGCACCAGAAGATATCACTCCTTCAAATGCTACATTGTTTCCCACTTGCCACTGATCAAAAGGAGTTGCCGCAATAGTTTCATAACGAAAAGGATAGGTATGTACCAATTGCTCAACACTGGTAATGCCCATCTTTTCTAATAATTCAATACGTCGTGGTGTTAATTTAATTTCTTTTAATTCCATATTATTTCCTACATATTTTTACAGCCAATGCATTTGAACTATGACCAACTTGTGGCAACTGGTCTATTAGTAGACCATAGGATTGCGCCAATTCCAAAAGTTCCATTCGTCTCTCATTTTGATCCAATTCTGTAAATTGAGCCAAGATTAAAGTTTGTACTTTTTCAAAGACTTGTAGTTGATCTAATTGAGCGAAATACGCACGGATTTTTTCCATCGAACCCGAATAGCTTTCCAACAATAATACTTGCCCATCCAATTGTGGCCAATACTTTGTTCCGGCTAGTTTTAATAAACAACGAATATTCCCGCCAAGAGCATGAGAACAAATTAAAGAATGATCTTCTTCCAATATATATTGTCTAATTAAATCTGTATTTGTATTCCCTGCCAATTGAAATAGAACACATGG
>CADBTK010000007.1 GCA_902797585.1 Erysipelothrix rhusiopathiae | reverse complement strand
CAATTTGCATTACCAGCATTGTTCGCAATTGATGCGCAAGTTGGTGGTGACTTCGTTCCAGTTGGATTGTCTTTAGGAGAAGCTGAACCAGAAACTATCGAATTAGGGGTTCCTGCCGTTCTTTATTCTCGTGTAATTACTGGACCATTAGCAGTAATTATCGCATTCTTATTCAGTATCGGAATGTTCTAGAAATTAATAGGAGATTTTATCGATGAAATATCAAGCGGAAATAACCGGATGGGGCGCAGACTCAATGGAGTTTTTGAACCCTGATTGCAACTTCATTATTATCTTTAATAATAATGCCCCAGCAGAGTTGGCAGATATTTCAATTCTTCATACTATTAGTGAATTGAAAGAAGATCCAGCTCCAGGCGATACTTTTAGAATTTGTAATAAAGAATTCAAAGTGACCGCTGTTGGTTGGGAAGCTTTGAACACATTGCGCGATTTAGGTCACTGTACCGTATCGTTTAATGGAAAAACTGAAGTAGACCGTCCAGGAATGATTGAATTGGCTGGTGAGCCAATGAAACAAGAAGATTTCTTTGTTGGCGGAAAAATTGAAATTGAGTAGTGAAAAAAGTATAGGAGGACAGAACGTTTATGTATAACATGAATAGAAAATTGGCCGCATTGGAAGAAGCCGGAAAACCGATTCAAGTCGGTGTTGTCGGTGCCGGACAAATGGGTCGTGGTATGGTTACAGAATTGGTACTAATTAAAGGGGAAAGACCTGCAATTTGTGCCGACATCAACATTGATTTAGCTGTTGCTGCATTCGAATATGCAGGGGTAACAGAAGATCAAATCGTTAAAACTACTGATGTAGATGAAGCTGAAGCTGCTATTAAAGCAGGAAAATACGTTGCGACAGATGACGCATTATTAGCTTGTAAATCTCCAAGCATTGATGTAGTAGTTGATGTTACTGGAGTTCCTGATGTAGGAGCCAAAATTGCTTTGGATGCAATTGAAGCAAAAAAACACATCATCATGATGAACGTTGAGTCTGATGTAGTTATCGGGCCATACTTGAAAAAACTAGCCGACGAAGCAGGAGTTGTATATACAGGTACAAATGGTGATGAACCAGGTGCTGTAATGGAATTATATGACTTTGCTGAAGCAATTGGTTTAAAAGTTGAAGTTATTGGTAAAGGTAAAAACAACCGTTTAGACCGCGATTGTAACCCAGATACTGTACTTGAAGAAGCTACTCGAAGAAAAATGTCTCCAAAAATGTTAACAGCATTTAAAGATGGAACAAAAACAATGGTAGAAATGACAGCTATGTGTAACGCAACAGGAATGGTTCCTGATGTAATTGGTACACATGGTATTGCCTGTGATGTTAAAGGATTGAATGACATGTACCGTTTGAAAGAAGACGACGGTATCTTGAACAAACAAGGTGTTGTTGAATTCGTACGTGGAATCGCTCCTGGTGTATTCGTAACAGTTTCTACAGATAATGAAGAAATTGCTTACCAAATGCAATACCACAGCATGGGTCCTGGACCATTGTGGACATTGTACCGTCCTTACCACTTATGTAACTTGGAAACTCCATTAACAATTGGACGTGCCGTTGTTTACAACGAACCAATCATCGTTCCAAAAGGTGGATTGGTAGCCGAAGTTATCACAGTGGCTAAAAAAGACATGAAAGCTGGAGAAAAATTAGATGGAATCGGAGGATACACAACTTACGGTTCTATCGATACGCATGAACACGCAAAAGCTGAAGGATATGTTCCATTTGGTTTGATCAACAAAAATGCAGTATTGAAAAAAGATGTAAAACGTGGACAATTGTTAACTTACGATGATGTACAAGTTGACGAAAGTACATTGATTTACGAATTACGTCAAAAACAAGACGAAATCTTCGGATAGAAACAAAAATGAAAAGGATGTCTATAATGACATCCTTTCTTCTTTTTCTAAAGCTTCTAATAAACGGTTGATACAATTAATATCGGTAATCAAGACATTAATCTTATGAGCTTTTAGAGCTCCTAAAGCACAAATTCCTTTATCGGCTCCAGCAGCAATCGCAATACGCGTTCGAATATTCATAAAATCTTCTTCGCTAATCCCCATGACATGGGAATTGAATTCATGAAATGGAGAAGTATCTCCATTGATATCAAAGAAGTTCAATAAATAATCTCCCACTGCCCCTTTATTTTGATAAGCATTAAATTGTTCTTCGGTTAAATAACCAGAGCGAACAATGGTAGATTCTTTGGCGCGTGGTGTTCCTAATCCCATGATGACAAAGTCTAATTTCTTAAATAAGGAAGTGACTTGTTTGATTGGTTGTTCTTTGTTCAATCCTTTCATGACATTGATGTCATCAAAAATGGCGGGCGCAAAGAATTGGATAGCATTTCCATGGAATTTTTGAGCAAATGCGTTGGCTACGTCATTGGCGAAGTTTCCACCTCTTGTACTTGATTGGAGAACCGTTCCAATCCCTCCATTTACAG
This sequence comes from Erysipelothrix rhusiopathiae, assembly GCA_902797585.1. Classification (GTDB taxonomy): domain Bacteria; phylum Bacillota_I; class Bacilli_A; order Erysipelotrichales; family Erysipelotrichaceae; genus RUG14284. Next base: position 1,654 of record CADBTK010000007.1, on the reverse strand, counting down.
GAACAAATGTACAATTAATTTCATCTACGGGGCTGGTTTGGGTTGCGATATTATATAAGGTATGTCCCATTCCTACTCCAACATAATCCCCTTCGTGTAAAGTTCTAGATAAATAATCAATGGCAGCTTGGTTGATTTGTTGCATATGCTCATAATCGCTTCCAACTTCCAACTCATCAACGATGATGATTTCTTTTAAGCCAAAACGCTGTTCTAACTCTTGTTCTAGTTTTCCATAAACGACACTATCCGGGTTATATAAATCGATTCGAACAATTTCTTTCTCTCTTCCGGCTTTTAATAAGCGTGAAACTGTGGCGCGAGAGACACCCAATTGATCACAGATTTGTGCTTGGGATAAATTCTCTTTGTAGTATAAGTAACAACACTTATAAATAAGCCGAGGGTCATCCACTACTTTTTTCATATAAGAGTCCTTTGTAGTTCTATTTTAGCATAAGAAAATCCAAAAATTAAAAATTTCACAAAATAGGGTGTTTATCATTGAAAGGGTGTTAAATATTTGGCATAATAAGAAAGTAAAAGCCTATATGCTTATGGAGGATAATATGACAAGAAAAGTTGTAATTGCGGGTGCTTGCCGTACTGCCATTGGAAAAATGGGAGGAGCATTAAGCACAGTACCTGCAGCTGATTTAGGTTCTATCGTAATTAAAGAAGCTTTAAACCGCGCTGGAGTTGCACCGGACCAAGTTGATGAAGTATTAATGGGATGTGTAATTCAAGCTGGATTAGGGCAAAACGTTGCTCGTCAAGCAACAATCAAAGCAGGACTTCCTGTTGAAGTACCAGCAGTAACTTTAAACGTTGTTTGTGGATCTGGATTAAATGCTGTAAACCAAGCAGCTGACATGATTTTAGCTGGAAATGCTGACATCGTTGTTGCAGGTGGTATGGAAAACATGTCTAGTGCACCATACGCTGCGACTAAAGCACGTTTTGGTTACCGTATGAACAATGGAGTCTTAGTAGACACAATGGTAAATGATGCATTATGGGATGCATTCAACGACTACCACATGATTCAAACAGCAGATAACGTAGCTGAAGAATGGAATTTAACTCGTGAAGAGTTAGATGAATTTGCTGCAAACTCTCAACAAAAAGCGGCTGCTGCTATGGAAGCCGGAAAATTTAAAGACGAAATCGTACCTGTAGAAGTAAAAGGACGTAAAGAAACAATTGTTGTTGATACAGATGAAGGACCTCGTCCTGGTACAACAGCAGAAGGATTAGCAAAACTTCGTGCAATTAACCCTAATGGGGTAACAACTGCAGGAAATGCATCTGGAATTAACGATGGGGCTGCTGCTGTTGTTGTAATGAGCGAAGAAAAAGCAAAAGAATTAGGTGTAACACCAATGGCTACATTTGTAGCAGGAACATTAGGTGGGGTTGACCCACGTATCATGGGTGTTGGTCCAGTAGCAGCAACTAAAAAATTATTTGATAAAACTGGATTAACAATCGATGACATCGATTTATATGAAGCAAACGAAGCGTTCGCTGCACAATCTGTTGCGGTAGGTAATGACTTAAACTTTGATTTGTCTAAATTAAATGTAAATGGTGGAGCTATTGCCTTAGGTCACCCAGTTGGTGCAAGTGGATGTCGTATCTTGGTAACATTGTT
>CADBTK010000006.1 GCA_902797585.1 Erysipelothrix rhusiopathiae | reverse complement strand
TTTATTTAACCGTTATGCTTTGGATCACTTTATTGCTGGGCAAACGCTAGATGGTATGGGTTTATTTATTGGCTTATATGTATTATTAGTTATCCTTCAAGAGATGGACAATTTCTATTGTTTGTATGAAGCTGGTTGGATAGAAATGAGTGTTGATCGTGATTTACGAGATGTGGCATTTTCTCATCTACAAACACTTTCGTTCTCTTATTTTAACCAAAACAACGTTGGTTCCATTCATTCGCGTGTGATGAGTGATACCGCCAAAATTGGGGAGTTAGTGGCATGGCAGATGATGGATATTGTATGGAATGTGAGTTATATCCTTTGTATTTTAGCCATTATGGTTTCAATCAATTTATATTTAGCGTTGATGATTTTATTGTTGATTCCTATTGCGGTTATCATTATTTTATTCTTCCAAAAAAGGTTAGTGTCTTTGAATCGAAAGATTCGTGAAATCAATGCCTTGATTACAGGTGATTTCAATGAGGGAATTACTGGTACAAAGACAATAAAAACATTATCTGTAGAAGATGTGATGATAGCTGATTTTGAAAAAGATACGCTCAATATGCGAAAAACCAGTGTACATAATGCTCACTATGCAGCTATGTTGACTTCCATTGTGGGATTGTTGTCTAGTGTTGCCTTAGCAAATATCTTATGGCAAGGTGGTTGGATTACATTAGATGGTGTGGTTCAAATAGGGACTTTATCTGTTTTTATGTCTTATGCGGTAGGACTATTATCGCCCATTCAAGGGATTATTGCGACTTTGTCTAGTTTGATTGCGATTCAAGTCAATATCGAACGCTTTACGCAACTTTTAGAAGAACAATCCGATGTGGCCGACCGCAAGGATGTTATTGAAAAATATGGAGATAATTTCCATGCGAAAAAGGAAAACTGGGAAGAGTTAATAGGGAGAGTCACATTCAAAGACGTTACTTTCCGCTACCCAGATGGAAAAGAAAATGTATTGGAACATTTTAATTTAGATATTCAACCTGGGGCCAATGTAGCTATCGTCGGGGAAACAGGAGCAGGAAAAAGTACGTTGGTGAATTTAGTGTGTCGTTTCTATGAGCCAAGTTCTGGGCAAGTGCTCATTGATGGAAAAGATGCTAGAGAGCGCTCACAGCTATGGTTACATTCACATATAGGATATGTACTCCAACAACCACATCTATTCTCTGGAAGTGTACGAGATAATTTGCGTTATGCCAAAACCGATGCCACTGATGAGCAGATTTGGGAAGCATTAAAGTTAGTAAGTGCTGATCAAGTGGTTGAAAAGCTGCCAGAAGGTCTTGATTCGGATGTAGGAGAAGGAGGAGATTATCTATCCACAGGGGAAAAACAACTTCTATCTTTTACACGAGCCTTATTAGCAGATCCGAAAATTTTAGTTTTAGATGAAGCAACTAGCTCTATTGACTCACTGACAGAAAAAGCTATTCAACAAGCAATTGATACAATCATTCAAGGGCGTACATCTTTTGTGATTGCCCATCGTTTATCTACGATTGTGAATGCGGATGTAATCTTGGCTGTTCAAGATGGGAAAATTGTTGAACAAGGAACCCATGAAGAGTTGATGAAACAAAAAGGATACTATGCACATTTATATCAATTGCAGTTTGAAGATTTAGTCGAAAATGCTTAAATAGAAGTAGAAAGAAGGTGCCTTATGGGATTGATTAAATTAAAACCGGCTTGTAAAGATTATTTATGGGGTGGTCATCGTTTAGTGGAAGAATTTGGTGTCGACTATGATGGAGATATCCTAGCGGAAGCGTGGGAATTATCGTGTCACCCAGATGGGCCTTCCATTATCGATAATGGAAAATACAAAGGGAAAAGCCTCCAAGAATATATTGATCAAGAAGGAATGGAAGTATTAGGAACCAATTGTCGTCGTTTTCGTGAATTTCCAATCTTGGCAAAATTTATTGATGCACGCGATAATTTATCCATTCAAGTGCATCCAGACAATGCGTATGCTTTAAAGAATGAAAACCAATATGGAAAGACAGA
>CADBTK010000005.1 GCA_902797585.1 Erysipelothrix rhusiopathiae | reverse complement strand
TGTTTGGTATCTCCAATGGTATAAATAGAATACCCAGCTTCCGCTACAATACTGCGCCCTGGTTCTATACAAATGCGTTTGATCATTCCATCGACTTCTTTATTACATTCTTGTGCAGTGGATAAAATAGTCGAGCATACTTCATCCAAAGGAATTGGTTGATCGCTCTCTACATATTTAGCGGCAAATCCACCACCAAGATTTAATGTATTGATTTCTAAACCTTTCGCTTTTAACTGCCCCACAAAGGTAAATAATTTTTTAATTTCTTCCACAAACGCTTGTTTATCAAAGATTTGTGAACCGATATGTGCATGTAATCCATCAAATTGAATGGTTTCACTTTCTGATAAGAAAGCAATCGTTTCATCCATCAATTCTTCTTGCGCCATCGCCACTCCAAATTTTGAATCGACATGCGCAGTTACAATATATTCATGTGTATGTGCTTCAATCCCTGGATTGACACGCAATAGAGCATGAATACTAGCTCCTTTTTCTTCTAATAGAGCATCCAAACGCTTCGCTTCTTGGATATTATCAACTACAATGGTTCCTACCCCATATTCAATGGCCATTTCTAATTCTTCTTGGGTTTTATTATTTCCATGAAAGAAAATCTTACTACAATCATATCCAGCTTGTTTAGCTGTATATAATTCTCCTGCCGACACAACATCTAGATATAAACCATATTCATCGATCAAACGAATCATTGCTTTACAGCTAAATGCTTTGGAAGCATATAAAACACTTGTTTCAAATTCGTCCGATTGAAAATAAGTGGCATAGTCATGTAAACGTTGACGTAATGCACTTTCATCATAAGCCACAAGTGGGCTTCCATATTGTTTGACTAAATCTTTCACTTCTACATTTGAAATTTTCAAAGCGTTTCCTCCTTATAAAAAAATACCAGTGGCTATCCACTGGTATACTTGTCCCAATCGATAGCACCCCTACTACTGTAGACAGTCCAATGGATATTCTCCATTGACCCACCATTCATTAATGCCTTAATAAACAGTTCGGCAAAATTGCTTCTATCAAATATCTAACGTCTGCCGACTCTATTTGATATTGTCGTTTTTGCACCTCTATCATTGGAATAATCATAGCATTTATCCACCTTGATTTCAAATACGATTCATTATAAAAAAGAAATCTTATCTTTCGATAAGACTTCTTCTATTCTTTCATTCTATTGTTCTTTTCGTTTTATAAGTCCGAATGACAATCCCATTTGAGAAGCCATCATCAGAGCAAAGAAAACATTAGAAGATGTTTGCACATCTGTTTGTACAATTTCTCTTTGTTTCATTGGTGCCACTTCTGGTTCTGGTTCTTCATGTTCTGGTTCTGGCAATGGTTTTGGTGTTGCTTCCACTAATTTATAGAATTCATATGTGTCTGTTTCCATGACATAAATGTTATTCACAAGTTTATCAACAATCCATTCCGAAATACCTAATTTGAATAGTTCTCCAAAATCAGAATTAATATCATATAAACCTTGTTCCCCACCAGCAAGATCCATGTATCCAGAAGAATTCCAGGAATTCGTAACAACTACAACTTCAATATCATTTGCATGAAGAGCTTCTATGGCACTAGCCATTGTCGGAATTCCTTCTTCTTCATTTTCTTTAAAGGATGCATCCGTTAATACAAAGGCCAAATGCATAGCTCCCTCTGCATCTAACCAATCATAATTGTTGGCAATATGAACTAAGTTCGGAGTTGGAGTTTCTGGCTCATCGCCTCCATACTTTCTATTCATTACATTGATTGCTTCTTTAAATTCTTCTACATCGGTTGTGAAATAAGAATCACCAAATTGAATATATTCTGATTCCTCACCATTTGTTACATCCGAGAAAGTTGTTAAACCTAGGCGAGCATGAACACCACGTTCATTTAAGAAAGCCACAAATTCCGTTAATTGATCGGTTAATTTTGCGTAGTAACTATACATCGATCCAGATACATCAATTACGAAAACCATATCCACATCAATGTATTCAACCTCTGTTAGTTGTTCATTGGACATACCAATGGATGTTTTCTTAATCACTTTTTCAGTGATCGTGTAAAAGTAATGATCGTCTTCACTCTTACTTGTCTTTTTTGTTTCCGTACTAGATTCTGAAGTTTCTGTATTTCCTAATTTCTCAGGATCAATTTTCTTTTTTGTTTTTACTGTGGTTGTTTTTGTAGATTCATCTGTATAACCACCATTTTCTAGATCCGTATGTGTCGTATTCCATCCTGAATCTTCAACACTGACTTCAACAACATCCCCCGATTGCGCTTCTTCTTTCGGTACTACATCTACACTCCCTTTATCGGCAATCTCACTTTCCGCATCACTAATAGGCGATGCACTTGTGCTATTGGTTGTTTCTTCTGTTGGAACAGCACTTGTTTCATCCGCATATACAACCGTTTCTGCTGACAAATACAACATCGTTCCTAACAAACATGAAACCACACCTACACACAATTTTCGCAGTCCATAACGTTGTTTGTTCTTTTTCATCGTTTTCCCTCTCTTTAACCTATACACTTATTAATACTACCATAATATTTAATACATTATTAATTATTTTTGATAATTGAGTTTTCTTTACTTTTTCGTTACGATACAAATATGCCAAAACTTGTAGAAGACTATACAAACACAATTGAAATAAAGAAAAGTAAATTCATTACCATTCTTCATAGAACCAATGACGAAGAAGAAGCCAAAGAGTTTCTAAAACAAGTCAAAAAAGAACACCCCAATGCCAATCATCACTGTAGTGCAATGATAATTGGCAATGTTGTTCGCAGCAGTGACGATAGAGAGCCTAGTGGAACAGCCGGACGGCCTATGCTGGATTGTTTATTGGGACGAGAAATGGAAGATATATTAGCTATCGTTGTCCGTTATTTTGGGGGAGTAAAACTTGGAACTGGAGGGCTAGTGCGCGCTTATGGATCTAGTGTGTCACAAGCTCTTGATCAAGCAAGACTTTGCCAAGTAAAAAGACTTCAAGTCTATTCACTAGAATTTGGTTATGAATGGATTGGAAAAATAGATGCTCTTTTGCGTAATCACAACATTGAAATCACTTTAAAAAACTACGAAGAAACCGTACAATATCAATATATAACTTCACTCGATATTAGCGAGGAGATTAAAGAAATTTCAGCAGGAAGTATTGTTCCTGTTTACGTAACCGATACTGAAATGGAAGTCGAAATCGAAAGGAAAGAAGGATAGCCATGGAACTATTGATTTTATTTATCATTATCTTTGTCATCTTTTGGTTATTAGGAATTCTATTACCCTATATTATTCCAGTAGCCATCATTATATATATTTGGTATGTCCTATTTGGAAAAAAACGCATGATACAAAAACAAGAAGAGAATTATTTTTTTTTATTTCTCCCAAACATTGGAAATCCCGATGCCATCGATGTGGAATATACAGAACATAAAGAGAGCGAAGGTGAGGAAGTATGATTCTCCTTGATACAACCGGTTATGACCGTCAAGTAAATGAATGTCTTCAACATGCTTTATTGGATAAAAACTCCAACCAAATTCAAACATGGATGAAAGAGTTTTATCGTCCAGAAAACATGTTTGCGGCCATTCGAAATGATAAGATTGTCAGCGTTCTTCAAATGGATCCTGTAACTATTTTATTTGAAGGAAAAGAATTGGCAGCCAGTCAAATTGTATTGAGCGCCACTCACCCTGAATATCGTCAAAAAAAAGCTTATTCACAACTTGTCAACGCCGCTTTAACACGTTGTGAGAATAATGAATTACTAACAATGTGTTATACCGAATTCCCTGCTTTATTCGAAAAACATGGATTCGAAATTGTATCTACGACACGTACTTATTGGATGAGTTTACACAACTATGCCCATGGAAATATGGAACATGTTCAACCATATAGAGAAAACACCAATCTCTATCCGGTTTATAAACAATTTATGAATGTCTTCGACGGAAGCATTGTATATTCCAAAGAAGCTTTCCAACGTCGCTTACACGCTGCTTATTATTTAAAAGAAAAAGTAGTAACGATTGAAGATGACAAACGAAACTTAGTTGGATTTGCGATCTATAAACACGATCAAAATTCCATTGTGATTACATGCTTGGTATATTTACATACACAAGCTCTACATGATTTATTTGCTTATTTATCTAAACGCGCTGCTTCTCTATCATTAACCATCAGTGAACAAGAACGTCTAGAAAAATACTTCCCTATGGATTTCCCTCGTGAAAAAGGAAGTATCATGGTTCGATTAAATGATCCTAAACTCTTTTCTCGATGGATTGGCCACGAAACAGAATCTGCCAAACAAGCATATGCACGTTTGTCGAAGCCTTGTTGGAATCATTTTTATCAATTTTAAAAGGAGCTTATCCCATGTGTGGATAAACTCCTTTTTCATTATTCACGTATTTGGCCATCCCCATAAATTTTATATACAGTAGATGTCATCTCTTGTAAACCAATCGGTCCTCGAGCGTGTAATTTTTGTGTACTAATTCCTACTTCTGCTCCAAATCCAAATTGACCTCCATCGGTAAAACGAGTGGAAGCATTGTGATAAAGACACGCAGAATCTAGCGCATCCATAAAGAATTGGGCACGAGAGTTATCTTTTGTGATAATACTTTCGCTATGTTTTGTGGAATATTGATAAATATGTTCAATGGCTTGTTCCATAGAATCTACTACTCTAACATTACAAATCAAATCATCATATTCTGTTCCATAATTTTGAGTTGTTGCCAATTGGCCATCCAAAACTTCTAAAGCTCGCA
>CADBTK010000004.1 GCA_902797585.1 Erysipelothrix rhusiopathiae | reverse complement strand
TATGAAAAAGCCATCGGTCAAAAGCTACAGGCACCTAAAATAAAAGGAGCACGAGCGGAGTGTGCGTGTTATTTGAGTTGTGATATTGGAGTTTATAATACATGTAAACACTTATGTCGATATTGTTATGCCAATGCGGATAGACAAAAGGTGCTACAAACAAGTCTTCAACACGATCCTAACTCACCATTTCTAATTGGCAATTATCAAGAAGGAGATATCATTCATGATGTAAAACAGAAGTCATGGATTGATCGACAAATACAATTATTGTAGGAGGGAACAAGGATGAATAATTTTAATTACTATACACCGACAAAAGTTGTCTTTGGAAAAGATACAGTCAAACAAGTGGGAGAATTGATTTCCCAATATGGAGGTACAAAAGCTTTAATCCATTATGGAGGACAAAGTGCCATTCGTTCAGGACTCATTGATCAAGTTAAAGAAGTTTTAAAACAATCCAATATTGAATTTGTGGAATTGGGAGGAGTTGTTCCTAATCCACATATTTCTAAAGTATATGAAGGAATTGAACTATGTAAAAAAGAAGGGGTAGATTTCTTATTGCCTGTTGGTGGAGGTTCAGTTATCGATTCGGCCAAAGCCATAGCCTATGGACTAGCCGAACCAGAATATGATGTATGGGAATTATATGAACATACAAGAAGTCCAAAAGCGTGTTTCCCATTAGGGGCTATTTTAACTATTGCAGCGGCTGGAAGTGAAATGAGTGATAGTAGTGTAATCACGGATGAAAAGACAGGCAAGAAAAGAGGATGCAATAGCGATTTATGTCGGGCAAAATTTACGATTATGGATCCAACATATACATTAACTCTACCGGATTATCAAACGATGTCTGGATGTGTGGATATCATGATGCATACGATGGAACGCTACTTTACCCAAGGACTAGTACCAGATATTACCGATTCTATTGCGACAGGATTAATTCAAACAGTGATGAAACATGCACAAATCTTACATGCCGATCCTACCAATTATAATTCTCGTTATGAAGTCATGTGGGCTAGCAGTTTAAGTCATAATGGGTTGACTGGATGTGGACATCATGGTGGAGATTGGTCAAGTCATCGCTTAGAACATGAAATGGGTGGAATGTTTGATGTAACCCATGGAGCCGGATTGGCAGCCATTTGGTCCAGTTGGGCTCGTTATGTATATAAAGATTGTATGGAACGCTTTATAAAATTTTCGATTGAAGTAATGGATGTACAAGATCAAGAAGATAAAGAAGCAGTTGTACTTCAAGGAATTGAAAAGATGGAAGCGTTTTTCCGCAGTATTGATATGCCAACTAACATGAAAGAGTTAGGTATAGAGCCAAGTGAAGAACAAATCAAAACAATGGCACTTGGTTGTCAAGCTGCTGTAGGTGGCACTATGGGAAGTGCAAAAGTCTTAGGGTTAGAAGACTTTGAAAATATTTATCGTAATGCGTTAGGGGACTAAGATGAAACAATATATTGTGGATGCATTTACCGATACTCCATTTAAAGGGAATCCAGCGGCAGTTTGTGTAATGGATACTTGGCCAAGTGAAACATTTATGAAAAACTTGGCGATGGAGAATAATTTAAGCGAGACGGCTTTTATTGTAAAAGAAGAAAAGGGGTATCATCTTCGTTGGTTTACGCCGAGTGTAGAAGTGGAACTTTGTGGGCACGCCACACTGGCAAGCGCATTTGTGATTTTAAATTTTTATGATTTAGATCAAGATGTTGTTTCATTTCACACATTAAGTGGGGAATTAACTGTCACAAAGAAACAAGATCTGTATGAAATGGATTTTCCTGGATTTGAATTAAGAGAAATTGAAGTAAGTGATCAAATGGAACAAGTCTTTGGTGTACGTCCTATTAGAGCGGTTTTGGGTTTGGATTTAATCTGTATCTTTGGCTCGGAAGAAGATATACAAAATATGAATCCAGATTCCAATGAACTTAAAAAACTCGAAGGTCGTATACAAAATGTCAGTGCGAAAGGAAAATATGTAGATTGTGTTTCTCGAAGTTTTTGTCCGAAGTTAGGGATTTATGAAGATCCTGTTTGTGGCTCAGCTCATGTACAAATCGCAACGTATTGGGCTAATGAATTTAAGAAGAAGGATATTGTAGCTTTTCAAGCATCAAAACGATCAGGGAATTTGCGTTGTAAAGTGTTAGAAAATGGAAGAGTTTC
>CADBTK010000003.1 GCA_902797585.1 Erysipelothrix rhusiopathiae | reverse complement strand
TCATGCGAAGGTAAAAACCATACTTTATCACAACCTAGTTTTTTAAGTGCTGTTTGAGCAATTTGAATATGCCCATAATGTATTGGATCAAAGCTTCCTCCTATGATCGCAATTTTCATTTTTTAATCCCCAATTTATTCTCTTTGCTTCTTCGATAAAGAATAAAGGTATGTCCAATAATATGGATTACTTCACTATGTGTATTCCCTGCACATTCAATAGCTGCTTGACGGACATCGATGGGAGATGTTTTTAGCAAATTGCATTTGACCAATTCATGTGCTTCTAGCGCTTGATCAATACTTTGAATCATATTGTAACTCAACCCGTCTTTTCCAATTTGAACAATAGAACGCATAGATTGAGCCATTTTTCTCAATTTCTTTTTATTGGCATTGGTTAACATTAAATCATCGCCTTTCTAAATGTAACGTCGATCCCTTTATGAACTCGGACATAAATCTCTTTGACTGAACCAGAGATACAGAACCATCCCAATCCATGAATCACAACGTCCATCTTTTCTTCTTCCATTTTTGGTGCATGAAATGTATGCATCGTTAATAATGATGTATCAATGCATGGCACCAACATCTCATTTAAATGAGCATTCCATAACCGATCAGCATCGTCCAATTTTCCACGGTGAATTGGTATTGAACGAGAGAAATATCCCACAACACTGGCTTGTCCATCTGTCACGATATCTAATCGAGCCAATCCACCAGCCGCAAAACTTTGGTTTTCATAAATTTGGGAAATATATGGTCGAATCGGTTTTGTTGGAATAACTGTTTTTAAGTCTTTAGGTGTTAAATATGTCAATACGCTATGATGGTTTTCAATTCCTGGCGTATCGTACAATGTGTACCCTTCTTCCATTTCTGTAGGAATTAAATCGAGTGTAGTACCAGGGTTACGACTAATGGTACGAGTACTATCTTCCAAATAGTTATTCAACAAGGTAGATTTACCAACATTAGCCATCCCCATAAAGACTACATCTTTTCCATTACGATATTTTTGAATCGCATAGTCCACTAAACGCAAACTATGTTTTCCAAAATCCGATAATTCATAATTCTTTTTATGAGATTCGATATATAAATCTCTACATATCAAGATATCTTTCACTTCAATTTCCAATGCTTCTAGACGCTCTTCTACAAAGTCTAATACTTTTTCATCCGACAATGTCTTTGGCAATAAGTCGCGTTTGGTTAAGATTAAAATAATATCTTTTCCTTCTAATTTTTGATTAATACGAGAAATCATGCTCGCTTCAAAACAAAATAGATCCACCACCCAAAAAACTACACAATCCAAGGCATTGATTTTATCAAATGTTTCATTAGATTCAATTCCTTGTTGCATATTTATGGTCACTTCCCCATAATGGGTCATTTTATAACAGCGTTGACAATAAGAAGCATCTAAACTTGGTACATATCCTAAAGCTTGAGGATCGTCATTTTGAAGACGGACTCCACATCCTTTACAATGTTTCATCGTCAAAGACCTCCTTATCAAACCCATATTTCTTTTCAAATACTTTAAAGACTACATTTTCCATCTTGCGATTGAATACAGTCATCAATTTATCTTTATTTGAAATTGGTTTGGTTAAAATTGTATAAAGACCTGATAAGTTTCCTCCTAGAATATCCGTGAATAATTGATCTCCTAAAATCGCTGTTTCATTCGGTTTTACATTGTGCACACGCATCGCACGAATAAAATTATATGGAAGTGGCTTCATAGAGAAGTAATACACTTCATCAATATGTAAGTTTTTCGCAAAACGTTTAGCGCGTTTTCTTCGAGAATTCGATACAATCCCAATCTGTAATCCTGCCTTTTTAACTTTCTCAACAAAATCAATTACTTCTTGATTAGAATCTGGATCATAACTAGATACAAGTGTGTTATCAATGTCACACAACAAAAGCCGGATCCCTTCTTTTTTTAAGCGGTCCAGCGATACTTTTTTAAAGTTTGATACGTAATAATCTGGTTTTAGTATTTTCACGTGTTCTCCTATTCTTGATTTATTGTACTTCAGGCAACTTATAAGTTTCAATGAGTTTTTCTGCCGCCTTGATTCCATCGATAGCACTAGTCATAATTCCACCTGCATATCCACTACCTTCTCCACAAGGAAATAGTCCTTGGATATTACTCATAAAGTGTTGGTCACGACATATACGAACGGCACTACTGCTTCTTGATTCTACCCCTGTTAAAATCGCTCCATCCAAAAAGCCAGGAACTTTTTTCTCAAAAACTAACAAACCTTCATGCAAAGCTTGATTTACTGAATCTGAAAATAATGTATTTAAATCAACAAATGTTGTTCCAAGAGCGTAACTTGGTTCAACAGTTTCAAAGTGTGTCGATACTCTATTCTCTAAATAATCCACAGCTAATTGTGCGCACGCTTGAAAAGAACCACTGGCTTGATACGCTTTTTCTTCTAACTGTTCTTGATATTCCAATCCAGAAAGAAACTGTGCGCCATAATCACTTTCATTTACTTGTACAAGCAAGGCACTATTGGCATTCACATTATCCCTGGCAGCATAACTCATTCCATTAATGACTAAGCGCCCTGGATGACTGCTAGCTGCAATGACATATCCTCCTGGACACATACAAAAGGAATAGACCCCTTTCTCATTGGAAGCGGTATGTGTGACTTGATAACGAGCCGGAATAAAACGAGGATCTTGACTGGCTTCTTTTAACATCGCCTGATTGATAAAGCGTTGTGTATGTTCAATTCGTACACCAACTGCGAATGGTTTATTTTCTATTTGTACTCCCCGCTGATGAAACATACGAATAGTATCTCCTGCTGAATGACCAATCGCAAGAATGGCTGCTTGGGCTTCATGACTTTCTTGATTCCAAGTCAAAGAATTCAATTGGTTTTCTTTCGCATTAATATCATCCAATCGAGCATCAAAATGAAAACTTCCTCCCAATCGTTCTATCTCTTTGCGTAAATTTTCTATAATTGGCAAAAAAGCATCCGAACCGATATGAGGGTGTTGATCGATAAGTATTTCTGGATTCGCTCCAAAAGAGACCAACTCTTCTAATACTTTTCGAGCACGTGCATCTTTTGAACGAGTTGTTAATTTACCATCACTAAATGCACCAGCTCCACCCATTCCAAATTGGACATTATCTTCGGGATTCAATTGACCTGTTTTCCAAAATGTATCCACATCTTGACTTCGTTTTTTTAACTCACTTCCTCTTTCAATCACAATCGGTTGGTAACCTGCTTGCGCAAGAATGAGTGAGGCAAACATTCCAGCTGGACCAAATCCCACCACAACCGGACGTGTTGTTAAAGGTTTTTGACCAGGTTTTGCCGGATAATAAGTTTCATCTGGTGTTGGCTGTACTCCTTTTTTCTTCAATGCTTTTTTTTCGTTTGCTACAGTAGCATCCACGACAAAAGAAAAAGAGATCTTTTGGCCTCTGGCATCAATGCTTTTTCGATGCACAGACCATGAAAAAAGATCTTTTTTTGATATATTCAATTTCTTCAACAATTGTGCTTCAATTTCTGATTGTTGATCAGTTGCACATTTAATTTCAAAGATTCGAATCATAATAAGTGTTCTAAAATTGGATATTGTTCACGATATTTTAATATGGAACTTGCCAATGCTTGACTACATGCCATCGTTAAGAAAAAGACAGCTAAATGAGCATCTGGTAGTAGTGCTAACCATATCTTAGCAAACAATATATGGGAAGTATAAATCAATAAAGACTCGTGACGCAAGTTTAGATAGCTTGGTTTATAGTAGCGTTTACTAGCGAGTAAGAATTGAGTCATAAAATATGCCACTGGGACAATCATTAAATACATACTAGTTAAATCTCGCAATAACCCCAACACATGATATAAACTCACTTCCCCGACAAGTAGTACGAAACTAACAAGCCAGGCAATTCCACTATTTTTTTGCGGTAGTCTTTTCGTATGGGCTAATAAGTGTCCCATAGCTACAAATATAGGAGCAAAGAAGATTCCATTTCGGCTCGTTACCAATAATTTAGTAAAGAATCCAAACAATAAGGAAATCCCTGGTAAGCTTTCCCAAATAGGCGTATAGACATTAATTAAGTATCCAATAATATATAAAGCTCCTACAACTTGCATCATTCGTTTGGCATCAAATCGTTCTAATAGCCACCATACCAATGCGGTTGCTAACATCAATGCCGGCAAAAACCATAAATGATAATAACTTCCATTAAATAAGATATCACGCACATAAGAGAAAATGTGATAAAAACGGAATCCTGCATGCGCATAATCATAGATGGTATATGGCAAATAGATTACTGTCCATATCGCATAAATCTTTAATAGTCTTCTTTCATAACGAATTAAATGTTCCAAACTTGCTTCTCGATCGGAAAACTCTTTTGAAAAGAAAAAGAATCCAGAACATGCAAAGAAAAAAGGAACAGCCATACGACAAACGGTTTGAATCCAAAATAAGTTGAATGTCTCGGACAATTCAAAGAATGGATATGTGTGAATACACACCACTAGAATAGCCGAGATATATTTTGCAATATCAATCGCTGCATATTGTTTCTTCATTTTTATTCCCCTTTAATTAATCGAGGCAATCGTGCCCCAAATGCCGATAACGTTTCATTATTGATGGAATGAGCCATTCGACTAATGGTATCCACCGTTACTCGTTGTCCATTCTCTTGTCCAATAATGGTCACAACATCCCCTTGGTTCACTGTTTCTACATTTGTGACATCCACCATACATTGGTCCATACACACATTTCCAATAATCGGACATTTTTGTCCATGAACAAGCACTTCTAATCCTTGGTTGGATACAATTCGTGGTAAACCATCGGCATATCCTATGGTAAGCGAGGCAACTTTTACAGGCTTTTCTGCTTTAAAATGGCGCCCATAACTTACTGTCATTCCCGGTTGTATCCATTTCACTTCACTTACATTGGCATATAAAGATAAAGCGGGAATAAAATCTGGATTGGATGCAATTGGGATTTCATCATCACTCGTTACACCCATATATAATAATCCAGGTCGACAATAGTCATAACCTAGGTCTAAATAGTTCAATATTCCATAACTATTTTGAATATGTGTAATTCCTGGTTCAATACCTTGTGCCTTTAATTGCTCAAGGACTTCATCAAATAATCCAATTTGATGTTTCGTAAATGTTTTAGCATCTTGTCCTAAATCGTCACTAACTGGAAAATGAGAAAAGATTCCTTCCACATTCAAATGTTCTTGACGATAAACTTGGACAATATCATCTATATTTTTGTATTCATCTTGATATTGAATTCCAATACGATTCATTCCTGTATCTACTTTACAATGACATCGAATGGTTTGATGATTTGTTTTTGCATAGGCATTTAAATCTTGGGCATATTCCAAAGAAACAACCGTTTGAATCAAGTTATATTGATCCAAATATGGTACTTGTTCTAATGGAGTAAATCCTAAGATTAAAATATCTTGTTCAATTCCAGATTGTCGTAAGGCAATGGCTTCGTTCATACAAGCAACACCAAAAAAATCCACACCCGCTTTTTGGAGGGCTTTGGCCGATAATTCCATTCCATGTCCATACGCATTGGCTTTGACAATCCCCATAATCTTTGTCTTTCCGACTAGTTTTTCAACTTCTTTTACATTATGGACCATTGCATCCAAATCAATTTCAATCCAAGCACGGACTCTGGAGTCTAACATACACCCAATTCTCTTTCCATCGCAAGTTCGATCAATCGATCAATTAACTCAGAAAATTCAAGTCCAACTTCTTTCATCATCGAAGGATAACGGCTAGTAGCAGTAAATCCTGGAATTGTATTTAATTCATTTAATACAATGCTGTTATCTTTTTGAACAAACATGTCTACACGCGCCATTCCTAAACAGTTCATCACACGATATGTTTTCTTTGCTAATTCTTGTGCTTGTTCAAAGACTTCTTTATCAATTCGTGCAGGACAATGAATTTGCGCTCCATCTAAGGCATATTTCCCTTCAAAGTCAAAGAAACCACGTGTGATTTCTATTTCATCACAACTTCCTGTTTGAATAACTTTATTTCCCATGACAGCACAACCGATTTCAAATCCATCAATGGCTTTTTCGACCAAACATTTTCCACGTCCATCGTAGTGCCATGCATCATTGATCGCATTTTCAAATTCTTCTTTATTTTCTACTTTATGAACCCCGTAACTACTTCCTGCAGAACAAGGTTTCACAATCCAAGGCAAAGGGATTTGATCTTTGATTTCTTCAAAGGTTGGATTGTCTTGATTTTCTTTTAAACATACATAATCTGCGCAAGGAACGCCACCTTCTTTACATAGAATGTGCATCATTTCTTT
>CADBTK010000002.1 GCA_902797585.1 Erysipelothrix rhusiopathiae | reverse complement strand
TGAAAATACACAACGATCACGATCTAATGTTTTTACATTATCTTTATTTACATCCATTTCTTCTAAATAAAGATAGGTTAAAAAATCTGCTGCGGATAAAGATCCACCTGGGTGTCCACTTTGCCCTGAATATACAGCTGTTAAAATATTCTGACGAACGTGAGCTGCATGTTGTTTTAAAGCTTCATTGTTCATTTTACTTACCTTTCCTTTTTTACTTAAATAAAAACTCCTACAATTTCATTATATTGAGTTTTATTTCTTAGATTTTTTAATGTAGTTCATAAAGTTTGCGAAACCTAACAACCTTTGTATCCGTTTCTTTTCATATGTTGTACGAAATTGTTTATTCATCTTTTTCGTTTATAGAATCGAATAATTATCAGGTTTTTAACTCTATTTCTACATTTTATAAATATTCACCAGGATTGGATTCGATTAATCTTGCCCTCGTTTGCTTACAATTTTGATTATAAATAGAAAACTTTCATACTTTAAATCAAATTACTTCCACAATAATCTAGAAGTTAAGAAAACGTTCACTACATTTATTTTGCTGATTTAAAAACGATGGGACATTTTCAATCAAATAAATGGCTGGATACCCAAAATGGTCCTAGCCAAATATTAGATAACATAAAAAAAGCCCGTCCAAAGACAGGCTAATCTATTTGGTATTAAACTGCTAAGATTCCAAACAATCCTCCAACAATACCGATTACTACAATCAATAAGATTACTTTGATTGATGTCCAGTGTTTTTGAGCCATCAAATAGTAAACTCCCATTGTTACTCCTAAAGGTAACATGTTAGGTAATACGGCATCGAATAATACTTCTTGTAAGGCAAATTCTGTTCCACCAGCGTTAATAACAATTCCAGTTTTACATTTTACGTAGTTTACAATCAAACCACCCATTACCATACAACCCATGATAGAAGCAGCTTTTAACAATTTGTCTAAGATTCCTTTTTCTAAGAAATCCATAATCGCATCACTACCAGCGTTGTATCCGAACATAAAGTTCCAGTAAGAGAATCCATAAGTAATAGCCGTCATTAATACAGCGTATAAGATAGATCCCCAAACATTCCCACTACCGGCACGAGTAATATCAATACACAATGCCAACAAGATTGGGATTAATACCCCTTGGTAAATAGTATCACCAACACCAGCCAATGGCCCCATTAGTGAAGTTTTAATGTTTGTAATAAATTCATTTGGAATGTCTACACCCATGGCTTTTTCTTCTTCCATAGAGATAGCCAAACCTAAGATACAAGAACCGAATTCAGGGTGAACGTTGAAGAACTCAGCTTCACGAGTCATCAAGTCGATTTGTTTTTCTTTATCATTTGGGTATAAATCTTCTACTACAGGTAAGAATGTGTGCGCACAAGGTTGTCCCATCATACGTTCATAGTTGTAACAAGTTTGAACCCATGTTTCCCAAATTAATGAGGAACGCAATAAGTGCTTTTTAGGAATTAATGTTTTCTTTTCTTCAGCCATTATACTTTCCTCCTAGTCTTCATCCGGATCATAGTCCGGGTCATCTGGATCTAAGCTTGAACTTCCACCTGCTGTTGCAGCTGCTAAGTTTCCTTTACCAGATTGTAATTGTGTAACAATAACCGCTACGATTAATCCAATGATCCCTTGTTCGATTAAAGACATACCAGATACAGTTGCAATCATGAATCCTAAGAACAAGAAGATACGAGCTTCTCCTTTGAAGATGTACATCAAGGTAATCGCAATCCCTAATGCAGGCATCAATCCACCGATAATTCCAAAGATTTCCATTGGTTTACCAGCTAACATGTCGATGAATCCTTGAATGTAGTTAGCTCCAAAGTATGCAGCTAATCCAGCAGGAATCGCACAGATAATCATCGCAAAGATTTGTGGGTAAATTACGTTTGATAAGTAAATCTTTTTAAATTTACCTTCAGAGATGTATTTGTCTCCCATGTGCACAAACACAGAGTCAAATGTCATACGTAAATACCAGATAATTGTTCCTAATAATCCTAAAGGAACAGCAATAGCAAGTGCAGTATCAGCATCTAAGTTACCAGTGATGGCATAAGCAGTTCCTAATACTCCGGCTAATGTCATATCCGCTGGCATTGATCCCCCAGCAGAAATAAATCCTAAGTAAACTAAGTTGATCGTAGCACCAACAACCGCACCTGTTACTGGGTCTCCTAAGATTAAACCAGTAAGCATTCCACAGACTAACGGACGTTGAACTACCCACAACGAAACGAATGGCAATTGGGCTTCACCAATCCAATACAGCAAGCCACATAATACCGCTTGAAATACAGTCATGTTTCTTTCCTCTCCTTTTTATAAACCAAAATTTGTCTTGGCACTCTTTAATGCGCTATCAATTTCTGTGACACCTTGTTCAGGTACCAATTGGTAGTAAACTCTACACCCAGCATTTTGCATGCTTTCACAAGCTAGAACTTCTTGAGGGTCCAAGGCTACATTATTAATGAAAGGTTTTCTTTCATTACGAATCCCTGCTCCTCCAAGGTTTACCTCTTTAATAGGTACTCCAGCTTTAATCAAACGATCAAAAGTAATCGGTGTTTTCGCTAAGACGATAATTCGTTCTCCATCTTTACCCGGGCGCATCAAACGATCAGCCGCCTTTTCTACGTCATACACAAATACTTTTGTACCATTTGGGGCAAGTGCTTTTACTACACGCACATTAAATTCATCTTTTGCTACATCATCATCTACAATGATGATTCGGTTGGCTCTCATAGTAGGAGTCCAAGCCGTTACTACTTCACCGTGGATTAAACGGTCATCCACACGAGCTAATACAACATTTCTCATTCGTCATCCTCCTCTTCATCATCAGAAGCGTTTAATAATTTTCTTACATCCACAAAGCTTGTAGGAGCGACATTAATCGCACGTTGACATAATTGTTCTAATGTAATACCTTCTTCATTTCGAGCAAGTACTACTTCCATCAACATCGCTAAGTTTGTTCCGGAAATATGATAAATGTCATATTCTCTTGTCAAACCTACTACTGAATTAAATGGCGATCCATGAATAAGCTCTGTCATAAATAAGATATTTTCTGCTCCATGCTCTTTGACTTCGTTTTCAAGTTTTTTAGCAAATTCATTAACATCTTCTTCAGGCATCAAACAATATGCTTCGATGTTTTCTAATTCTCCTAATAACATTTGAACTGTATTCAACATACCGGCTGCTAGTTTTCCATGAGAAGCTAAAATGATTCGATATTTTCTCATAAGCTATTCACTCCTTCTTTGTTCTGTAGGCGCTTTCATTTAACCAAATACTACCATTCACATACTTTTCCCAAATTTAAAAAAAATGCACATTACGTGTGCAATTCCTTTTTTCGTATTTTTCGTATTCTCTTCACTTCTATTACGTAATCGATTTTTAAATTTCATATATGCAACGAAATTTAAATAATTTCTTAACACCTTTTCCTATGCAAAGATATACTTGAAATTTCACATAAATTATAAGGTAGCAAGCGAATTTGCTACAAAGATTGAGAAAGATTATACATAATGAAGAAAAGGTGATCGTACATGTCAAATCAAAGACAACTCGAAATAATCATGGAATTACTTGATAATACCGATACGTATATCACTGCCTCTTCCATGGCTAAAGAAAAACAAGTCAGTTTAAGAACAATTCAAAATGATATTAAAGTGATTCGTGATGAATTATCCAAAGAAACTAGCATTGCTTTTGAGACTACTTCAAAAGGAAGTCGTATCTTTGTTAAAGATGAAACGGAGTTTGCACGATTCAAAGAAGGTTTCTTTTTAAATTCAACTTCTTTTTCAGACATACAAGAAGATCGAATCAATGAATTACTTCTATTCTTATTGAAGCAATATCGTTCAATATCTTTATATCAATTAGAATCTTCTTTATATGTCAGTCACTCTACCCTAGTTAATGATTTAAAAAAAGCAAAAGATATTCTAAAAAAATACAATCTAGAAGTATTGCGTAATTCAAACCGAATTACTTTAGATGGTAGTGAAATTAATAAACGAAATTGTATATTGGAACGAAGTCTTATTATTTCAAATACTACATTCATTCGTAATGATAAAGGGATATCTTCTCAACTAGATCAAATCAAAGATATTATTGTTCAATCTTTTATCGATTTAAGAATTGAAATATCCGATGTCGATTTATCCAACTTAATCCTATTATTATATGTTGCGATTGAGAGAATCAAAGAAGGATTCTATATTCAACCTTATGACTTAGAAATCACAGAGAATCTAGAACCAGAAATCAATATTGCTCGTACGATCTTTGATAAGATTAAAAAACATTTCTTATTAAAAGTTACCGAAGAGGAAATCAATTATTTAAGTTTATACTTTAAAGCTCGTGGTGGGTATGCAGAAACTGTTATCTCTAATGAAACAGACTCTATCATCACAGAAATTTTAAATGAGATACAAGAAACGTTTGGATATGATTTTGCTAATGACACAAACTTACGTATTGCCCTAGCATTGCACTGTAATCCATTATTCATTCGTATCAAATATAATATGCAATTAAAAAATCCTTTACGAGAATATATTCGACAAGAATATCCTCTTGGATATGATATGGCAACATTTTTTGCCGATCGTCTACAAACAAAACTACAAAAAACAATTACAGGAGATGAAGTTGCCTTTATCGCAATTTACTTCTATTCTTCCCTAGCAGAAATTCACGATTCGACAACAGGACAAAAGGTCCTTGTCATTTCATCCAATCGTGCCAGCGAAAACACATTGGTAAGACAAACCTTATTTAAATGGTTTTCCAACCAGATTGCCGATATGAAATTTATTGCACCGAAAGAATTAGAAGAAAAACCAAATCT
>CADBTK010000001.1 GCA_902797585.1 Erysipelothrix rhusiopathiae | reverse complement strand
TCGCACTGTTAATGAACGATATTGTTCTGGATTTTTTTGCGCCGCTATTAAATCTTCTTTTCTAACCACATTAAATTGAATATGAGGAATCTTTAAATCTACAAAAGCACGTAAGAATGAGCAAAATTTAGAAATCCCTGTTTCTGTAGAGAAAAACTCTGGTAAGAATTTCATATTTAATAATCCGCCGTTGGTTGTTAAATGACAATCCAAACGAGACACAGATTTTAATACAGCCGTTGGTCCTTTTATATCCCGACCATAGACTGCCGACATTCCACCATCCGCTAAAGGAGTTTGACTTAATCGTCCATCGGCACTGGCTCCAACATTTTGCCCCATGGGTACATGCGCACTGACTGTATACATACCAGTATGATAGTAACCATTACGAACATTGGTATAACCGGTGAGTGCATGACGGAAATAACGTGCCCATTTTGCGCCAAGTTGATCGACCCATTCCACATCATTTCCATATTTAGGTACACGATGTAAGATTATTTGCCTTAACACCTCATATCCTTGATAATTATTTTCCAATGCTTGTTGGAAATCATTGGATGAGATTCTTTTTTCATCAAACACTAATTGTTTAATGGCAGCCAACGAATCACTTAAGTTCGCTATTTGTATCATTTGGATTCCTGATAAATTATAATGCGCACCTCCTTTGGTAACATCCATTCCTTTTTCCATACAGTCTTTGATAACTGCGGATAAAAATGGTGTAGGCAATACATCCATGTGTGCGTACTCTACTAGTTCACAACATGGAATCATTCGTTCAATAAAATGATCCAACATTTTTTGATAAGCAAATTCTAGCTGTTCATACGTTTGATATGTATCAAGTCCTCCAAAGTCAGGACCCATTTGTTTACCTGTAATTAAACACTTCCCATGATGAAGAGTGAGTTCCAATGCCTTATTCATATTAAACATGGCCGCATCACTCCACCCTAAGTTATTTCCTTGCGTTGTCAATTCTACACAACCAACAATCGCATAATCCAAAGCATCTTGTTTAGAAATACCTAAAGCTTCCATTTCAGCAACAATAGCTTCATCATTAAAGAATTGAGGCATACCACTTCCCTTTGAAACCACTCTTACAGCATGTCTCAATAATGCATCGTTGGTTTTCTTGTGTAAACGAACCGATAGATTTGGTTGTGGCAAACCTAAATCTTCTTGTGCTTGTAAGAATAGATGGCTTAATTCGTTGGAATAATCATTTCCTTTCTCATCTACTCCTCCTAAAGCAATATTGAATCCAATTGGAAATCCAGCAAAATATTTAGCACTGGATGCATTACGTAAATATACAATTTGATTAAATTTCAACCACAAACATTCAATTAATTCTAATGCTTGTTGATCGGTCAATAATAAGGATTCTTTATCTTTTATATAATAAGGATAAAGAATCTTGTCCAAACGGCCTGGAGAAAAACTTGATGCGTTGGATTCCATGTGCAATACCACGAACAAAAACCATAACGATTGCAACGCTTCATGAAAACTCTTTGCCGGTCGCAAGGATAATTCATGACAAATGGTCGCCACTTCTTTCAATGATCCTTGATATTCTTTATCTACCGTTGGCAACAAATCCAAGATGAAATCATGATAGCGATTCATAAAACATTGAACGCCTTCCATGACTAAAATGACACATTCATAAAATTCCTTTTTCTCTTCACTGGCAGCTTGAAGTTTTTCTTTGGCTTGAGCAATGATTCCAGCCGGTCCTAGTTCCAACCAACCTTTTACATCTGGATTAATATGTCCTTGCGCATGGTCGGTTTGATTAATTTTGGCAACTTTCCCTATCTTTGAAAGCTCACTTCCTGCTCGTTTATCAATAATATCTTCAAGTGTCTTTCCTTTCCAATATGGAAGAATCACTTCACGAAAGGTTTGAATATCTTCTTTACGTACTTCAAAACGATCTTGGGCTCGTGTTGGTAAACTTTCTATTTCTTTATCCACCCAAGAAATTCCACTTTCAGGAAAAATAACTCCTGCACGCACCCCTTTGGTACGATTGGCCACAATCAATTCTTCTGGCTGTACACAAATATCCATTTGTTCCAATGCTTCTTTTAACGCAAAAGCTCGTTTTCTTTGTTTGGAACAAGATTCATGTTGTTGATATGAACGAGTAATGATGAGTGCTTGTTCGATACTGACATATCTAGTTTCACTCAACATCTTCTCTTTTAAGAGTCGGATTCTTTCCATATTAAAAGCCTCCTATACCTATATATTATAGAAGGCTTATTTAAAGCACAATATGCTTGTATTATTTTTTATTGTTTTTTATCATTTATTATTATTTCTGCAAAAGTGATATCATATGCTCCGATACTGCATAATCATGATTATGCCCAATCACTTCTTTTGCTAATTCTTTTATACGAGGTTCAGCATTTTCAGGTGCATATGAATGATCAAATAAACGCATCATATCTGCATCATTCCATCCATCTCCATAAACAGCCACTTGATCCTGTTCAATCCCTAATCTATCTGCCAATCTCATTATTGCCTGTCCTTTAGTTGCTAAAGGATGGGTTAGCTCAACCAAATGAGGATAACTAGGTGCATTAATTAATTGATCCGGATATTGATCTACAAATTCTTGAATTTGTTGTTTTTGCGTTTCTGTACATTCATGTGCCTCCATTTTATATACATCATGCTTTAAAATCTCTTCTTTACTCATATCAAAGTAGCAACCATTCATAAACATTTTTGCCAACTCAGGATTTGGATTATGTTTCCAATTAGGCGATTCTAGAATTCGTCGCAAAACATCTTCTTCTGATCGAGTTGTTAGCTTTCCTTCGTTACACATAAAGACAAAATTAACCTCCGGAAACTTTTGTAAGACTTTTTGGACGACTTCTTTATCCAATGGTTGCGCATGTATAACGCGATCATTCCAATCCACCGTTTTCGATCCATTCATACAAACACGATAGATTCCTTCTCTTGTAAACTCTTTAGGAAGGCTATTTTGATCTCGTCCGGTAGCTACAGAAAAAGTTCGACCTGCTTCTAATAATTGATTAATCCGAGATAAAATTAATTCATCCAAGGCATGGTCTTTATTTAACAATGTCCCATCTAAATCACTGGCAAATAATTGAATCATACAATCCTCTTTTCTATCGTTCCATTATACCACAAAAAAAGAAGTCTATTTAATTTTAGACTTCTTTATTCTTTTGATGACAACTTGTGCCATGTGGACAATTGGAACATCCACATGAACAAGCACTCTCTTTTTTCGTAATAGAACGAACAGCCATGGCAATGACTCCAATTAAAATGAGTCCTACAATGATATTTCCACTATTCTCTATAAACCAATTCATGAAATCACAACTTTCTTATTGGAAGCAGATTCAACATTTGGATTTTTTCTAAATAACATGTATAAACCAATACCTAAAACCACCAATGCTCCAATAAATCCAAGCACATTTCCTTGCCCAGTGATAAAACCACCAATTTGGTAGATCAAGAAAGCAACCACATAAGCAAATCCACATTGATATGCAACGGCAAATAATGTCCATTT